>WQYZ01000020.1 GCA_009780985.1 Oscillospiraceae bacterium
ATAAACCTGTCTTTTGAACTTATATCGTCGCCGTTTTTCAGGCAGTCCAATTCAAAAAACAGCCTGTCTTTTATATTCTGTTCGGTGTTTTTATTTTTCGTCAGAGCTTCTAACACAGAGACGCACTTTTCGCGCGAAATTTCATCAATAACGATTTCTGTGACCGGTATAACCCTGAACTCCGTGATATTTTTTACGCGCCTTTGGGAAACCGGGTCAAATATCCCCATAGAATCAATTTCATCGCCGAATAATTCTATCCTGACCGGATATTCCTCCGACGGGGAAAAAATATCTATAATTCCGCCCCTGACAGAGAATTTCCCGACCGCCTCGACCGTGTCCGCGCGTTTATATCCCGCCGAAACGAGCGATTTCAGAAAGCTGTCTAAATTTTTTATGCTTTCCCCGTATTTCAAGTCCATCGAATATTCTTTAATTTTATCTTTCGGCATAGTGTATTCGAGCATTGCGTCGAGCGTCGTTATGACAACGTCAAAATCTCCGTCTGAAATTTTGCCGAGAATTTTAAGCCTCTCGCATTCAAACGGATTATTCACGTTTTCCATATTCATAAATATAAAATCTTTTTTAGGATAGATAAAAACTTTTTCGAAAAAGCTGAACATGGAGTTTTGCAGTTTTGTCGCCGCTTTTTCGTCTCCCACGACAATCAGGGCTTTTTCCTGCAAATCCTGACAGACCGCCGCCGTGAAAGTTTCGAAACTGCCGTCGCACAGCCCCTGCGCGAATATGGGCAGCAACTGTCCGCGCAGTCTGTTTCGGTCTCTTTTTAATTTGCTTAACTCATATATTAAGTTTTTATATTCTTTGTCGTTTTTTATTGCGGATAGTATTAACTCCGTGAAAATTCCTCCCTGCGGTTTATATTATTTCAGCCTGCAATAACTTTTTATAAATCATCATCTTTTTTCTTTTTGAACGCGCTTTCGGTGTTATTTAATAAATTCACTTCTCTGTCTATGTATAAATCAAGCTCGCTCATGAATTCCTGCCCGTTTTTAGGGGACACGATAACTGCCCGGCGTTTATGAATTTCATCAAGATATGTAATTTTATATGAGCCTAATTTATTTTCGTATATTTTCAACGCAAAACCCCCAACGGTAAGCAGGGTCGCGCTTTCCACCGACATAATCGTATTACATGGTATCACCTTTTTCGGCAGTATGCGATTAACTGTAAGGCATTTATTTTCAATAACATAACTCAAATGAATATCAGGGAAAATAATAAAGACATCGGCAATAAATATAATAACGGACATAATATAAAGACCGTCAACCTGCAGAAATCTTACCGCCAAAATATTGCACACTATGCCTATAACCCACATCCACCACTGTCTTTTCACTTTGAACTTCACAAAAACCGCCTCCAATTATATTTCATGATTTATTATAAATTCAAGAATATCTTTTACATCAAATGTTCCGCCAGCAATTGATAAACCTAATCTCACCAAATCGTCATCAGAACAATTCAAAATAATTCCGTTTTCTTTTAAAAATGTGAGCATTGCAAGTATTCCTATTCTTTTATTTCCGTCAATAAACGGGTGATTTTTTATAATCCCATATGCTAATCTTGCGGCTTGTTCTTTTACAGTTTTGTAAAAATAAACTCCTTCAAACGACGCAAACGGAGCGGCAAGCGCGCTTTCGAGCAAATTCATATTCATAAAACCAGATATTCCGCCGGTTTCTCTTATAAGTGATTCATGCAAATCAATAATTTTATTTATTCGTAATATCTTTACTATCATTTTGCCAATTCCTTAAATGCTTTTAAATATTTTTGTATAAATTCTTCGCCTGTTTTCTGAACACTCAAATCGTCGGCATATTTTTCGCCATCGACTTCATTATCTTCAAGAACAATAAAGCGCCGACCACCTTTCAACACGGTTGCTGTCCCTTTTTCTTCAACCAGTTGTATAATTTCCATTAAACTTTTTTTATTCGCTTCTTCTATCGATATATTTATCATATCAAATCACCCTCTCATAATTTTTATTTGTGATATTTTTTGCCGACTTCTATCGTATACGCCCGGTAAATCTGCTCTGTCAGCATGACCCTCGCAAGTCTGTGCGTAAAGGTCATGTCCGATAACGACAGCAAATAGTCCGCCGACTTTTTTATTTCGCCTGAAAGTCCGTGCGAACTCCCTATAAAAAAATCGACCGACTGCGAATTTATTGCTTTATCTCCGTATAAAAGCGCCGCGAAGTTTTCGGACGACAACCTTTTACCCTCCACGCAAAGCGCGATTTTATACGCACTGCCGCATGTCTTTTCAAGAATTTTTACGCCCTCTTTTTTTAGGCACACACCTATTTCAGCATCGCCGGATTTTTCGGGAAGCTGTTCTTCTTTTATTTCTATGTTCTCGATTTTAAACGCCGGACTCAGCCGTTTTATATATTCGTTTACCGCGTCCTGATAATATTTTTCCTGCGCTTTAATGCCTCCGACATATATTATATTTATTTTACGCACAGTTTAAACAATCCCTTCGCTTACATTGTTATTTTTTATGTCGATTTCAGGAATTTCAAGGGATTTCTTTTTCGATATATTCTGAATATGTAAAACTTTCCTATCAGAGTTCGGGTCTAGCGGGTTAAAAACAGGTTTCGGGTCAGTCTCGATTTTCAGGTTTATCATCTTAGACGGCGACGATTTCGGCGCGGCTCCCAAATATACAGTGCCCGCGTGCAATCTTGCGGACAATATGCTTTTTTTCGACTCGTTTAACGCAATTTCTTTTGTATTGTTTTCGCCGCTCAGATGATATAAAATTATTTTCTCCGCCCCGTTCTGGATAAAATACGGCAGACTTTGCGCGCATTCAGCGTTTGACAAATGCCCGTGTTTTGATTTGATTCGCTGTTTGATTTGTTCCGGATAGCTTGAATCCCTGAGCATTTCCAAATCGTGGTTTGATTCTATATATAAAACTTTGCAGCCGCATACAGAATCTATGATTTCTTTTGTCATATGACCTATATCAGTCGCGATTCCAACGGCTTTTCTTGAATTGTCCGCATTATGTCTGATTACATATCCGACGCTTGCCGCGCTGTCGTGAGGCGTAGCATAACATTCGACACTTAATTCGCCGATGTTTATATTATTTTTGTTTATATCGGATTTATCATACGGGGAAATAAAATTTATGACTTCGCCGAGCGCGGATTTATAGTCGTCGCTCAGATTGTCGAACGATTCCCACACCATATAAACGGGGATTTTGTGCCTGCTGATAAGCACTTTTAATGCGCTCACATGGTCGATATGCTCGTGAGTGATGAAAATCGCGCTTATATCCGCGATTTTCATGTTGATTTCGGCTAACAGTTCAGTCATGGCTTTTGCCGAACGTCCCGCGTCAATCAGTATATTTGTGCCGCCGCAGCCGACAAATATGGAATTCCCCGACGACCCGGACGAAAGGGAACATGTGGATATTATTGTTTCTCCCATTTGATTGTATCTCCCCGTGTGTTTTATTTAAATTTCAATAAATTTCCAGATATCTTCAATGAGTAGGTAATCTAATGTATTAATATAATTTATTATAATCTTATCTGTCTGCATAACAGGACGCAAGTCACAATAATATACTCCGTCAAGCGGATTAAGTTTTATTGTATATCCTTTAAAATGACCTGTTAAAAATGTTGAATTAATTCCATAATTCGGCTCTTTTCCGTTTCTTTGAACATCATTTAAAAATACGGCAAAATGCGGAGTGTCAATACCCGTTAATTTATTATACAAAAACTTATCAACAAAAATTTTATCAATCCGGTCTTTACTTGATGTTTTTACAGAACCTATCGCTTTTATTTCGTTACTCTGCTCAATAATTAAATCATGTTGATATGACATTTTAAATAATTCCTCGCCTTCAACAATAACAGGCACTAAAATTGTTCCTTCGCGAACTGATATTCCGATATCGGCAATTTCCAGCAGGAAGTGCATCAAGCGCAGCCCCGATAGCCTGCTGACATGAATATATAAATCTATTTATCACTGTTCGCATTTCACAATTATTTTGAATTTCTCTTATATGAGCTAACGAATATATAAAATTTTCATTAGCTTTATTAAAATCGTCGATGGAATACATCAATTCACTGTTCAGAGGTCTCGTAATATTATATGACCCGTCACGTTTATATTGAAAAAATTTATAATTATTTTCATTTTTTGAAACAATCACTGCCTGTAACCCGTCAAAAATGAAATTTAAATATTCTTTACAAAAAGCGGCGTAATCATTTATGTGAACAAATCTTGATTTATCTGATGCCCATTCAAGCAACTGCGCCAGCGTCATCTTATTGATTCCCTCCGTTTCGCATTCGCTTTGTCAAACAATATCCATTCGTCAACAGACCTGTAAACTATATTATTAATCCTGTTTACAGCCCACATATTATATTCGGGATTCATTTCGCAGGCAACCCATTTTCGCCCTAATTGTTCCGCCGTTACAATAGTCGTTCCTGAGCCGGAAAAAGGGTCAAGTATAATATCTTCAGCATTGCTTGAAGCCAGTAATATTTTTTTTAAAAGTTCTTCGGGTTTTTGTGTCGGGTGATTTGTTTTTTCCGCCATACCATTACATATTGTAGGAATTTCAAAAACGTCTTTCGGTTTTGCTCCTAATGGGTTCGGCTCCCATATATGCGAAATGTTTTTGTCATTGCTGTATTGACTTGTTTCCACCTGAGGGTGAACGGGATATCGCAGAGTGTGTTCCCCATAGGATATTCTGATATTGTCGATATTCATTTTATAGTCTTTTGATTTTCTCAGATGTAATATGCTTTCATGAGAACGTCCCCAATCATTTCCTAAGTTTGCTTTATTCCTATAGTTCCATATTAACCATTTGCATCCGGCAAAATATCTCATAGCAGGATGTTTAATATCAGCCAGTATTTCGCTGAAACCGCAAACATATAACGACCCTGTCGGTTTAAGTATACGAGATATTTCTTCTATCCATTTAATTGACCAATTTATATACTCTTCCTGCGATTCAAATTTATCCCAGTCAGCTTTTTTTATATTATAAGGGGGGTCTGCAAAAACTAAATCAATCGAAGAATCTTTTATAGTTTTCAGCCATAATAAACTGTCGCCAGTAAAAAGAAGTCCGTTCTTATAACAAAGTTCCGGTATAAAGTCATTGCGTTTATCGTCTTTGCTTATAGATAAAAATAATTCCGACTTTTCTATTGGTATTTGTAATGTTTCTTGTTCATCAAGTATAGAAATCTGATTAAATTCTGTTATTATTTTCCCGGACATATTATACCTCTATTATTTTAATTCTCTGCGTTTCATTTATTTAAACGTACATGCGCCGCTTTTAACCCTAAAATTAGATTTACTGTAAAAAAGATTTGTTAAACTTATCAATGGCTTTCTGAAATACGGGAAGATTTTTTTCGTAATACGACACCATGTTGTTATATTGGGCTTGCGGATAGCAGGAATATCTGAATAAATGGAGTATATCGCCCATACTCTTGTAATATATCATTACGGGCTGGAATTCGAGACCGTTCCGCAAAATATCAAGAACCTTAAGAGTTTCCTCGTCCCGGCTGTATTTGTCTTTCAGCGTACTGTTAAAATATGCGGGTGTAGTCGTCCGGTAACCTTCGGACGCCATCGCCTCCATAACCGCTCCTATCATGCCGTAACGTTCAGACGGCACCGTGACGGGCACGCTCACCAGCGAGTAGTTGGCGTGGGACGTAGTATGGTATTCCGCCTGATTTTCATCCCATTTCGGCACGGTCAAAATGCCGTAATCGTCTTTCATTGCTCGGAAATAATCCGAAAACCGAACCAAGCCGCCAAAAAATAATATTTGCCCGTTCGCGAAAAATTTGACGTCGTTTTCATAATTGACAGTTTCGCCCTTGTTGGAAATATCCTGCGGCAAAGCCGATTTATCCATTGAAAATTCCCGGAGTTTGCTGTATGCTTCGTAAAACTTTTCGCCCAAAGCCAAATTTAGCGAGCCGTCCGGGCTGGTGGTCGTAATCGGAATTTCAAACGCCGAGAAATACACGTCGTAATAATCGGAAGTGGTCACGCCAAACATATCCTCCGAATCGACTACTCCGTTGCCGTTGAGGTCTTTATACATATTTTTTGCGGCTTCCGCATATTTGTCAAACGTCCATTTCCCAGAAAAGACCAAATCGTACAGACCTGATATATCGTAGTCCGCAGCCAGCTTTTTGTTAAAAAATATACAGTTCATAAAACCCAGCACAGAGGGCGTAATATCGCCGGTTACAAAGTACGTTTTGCCGTTAATAGTAACGTCTTTCATAATTGTATCCGGCCACCATGGCATATTGTAATCAATATGGGGGAAATCGGCAAGATTGACATAAATTCCTTCCAGTGCCTGAGGCGCAACGTCGTAGGCGTTGGCGAAAAGTATGTCGAACGAATCATCGCCCGCTTTTACCGCTTTATACGCGTTATCGAACGATGTGGTGGTAAGAGTTTTTTCAATATTTACATTCAGCCTGTCTTCAACTGCCAGTTCGCGCGCATACAGCGCGTCGTTGAAAATTTCGCCTGTCATTTCTTCAGTAAACTCCCAGTTGCTGGTATAGAAAACATTATCCACTTCCCGTCCCCACACGCGGATTGTCGCGCCGTTGAAGTCCAAATCTAGCGGGAGATTGTCCGAAATAGAAAGAGGATTCGTGGCGCTGTCCTGTTCGCTTCCGCTTGCTTCAGATCCCGCCGCCGTTGTTGTATCAGTTTCGCCTGACTTCTGTGAACACGAAAACAGCAGCAAACATATACTGAGCAGGCTCAATAAAACCACACAATCTAACAAAAGTAAAATAGATTTTTTCATAAGTTTATTCTCCACTTAAAATAATTGATAAAAACTTTCTTTCCAAAATTCAATACACCTCAAAATTATTTCTCAGCATAAAGACGTTATGGTTCAAACAAGCCTGAGGCGCGTGCAAAACCAAGTCATGAGTTTGGACGCCGATAAAATAAGGGTGTTCAAGCATCAAACGTTTATCATATACCCACTTAGGTCCAATTAAGCCTCTGTTATTAAACGCCTGTTCAACATACGTCGCAAGCACGCACAATTCAATAATTTTATCTTTATCCATATCAAATAAATCAATACTGCCATACTTTATATATAATTCGTCAATATCGTCGCTGTATTTTATATCGTGCAAAATATTGCTGATAAAAATTCTCTTAACGTCGTTATTTTTTAAATAAATATAATCAATAATCATCTGTCATTAATTGCCTTTTAATTTATCAATAATTGCCTCCTGAAAAACTTCGGCATAACTGGCTCTTTTTTGGCGTAAAGCCATAATATCGACAGATTTCTCGCTAAAATATTTATATAATATTTTATTCAAATCATCTTTCGAAACGATATTTAAAGATTTCGCCAATATAACAGCGTCGTCTAAGTCTTTATTTTCACGCGCCGCAAACAATTTCATAGCCAAAAGCTGTTCTTCTGAAACTATTCGGACGGATAAAGTCCCAAACTTGCCGAAGTCGATAAAACTCTTTTCTTTCATTGAATTCACAAATATTTTTACATTTTCATTCAGCCAGTTATCGGGCAAGTTGTGACGTTCTGCGATACGTTTTACGCAGTCCGTGAATTTATTTCTGCTGTCGAAATCAGTCAAAACAGCGTCAATATCGTCGGACGACTTTAAATTGTTATACGCAATCGCCATAGCCGCAGCCCCGCATACGTTTATAGTGGCGTAACTCTGTTCTTTTGCCAATTCGTCGCCTAATTCGTTCAGCAATTTTAAAATTTGTTCTTTATCCATAACCACTACCTATTTCATCAAAGCAAAGCAAGATTGCAACAGCTTTGATATGATGTTCTGAGAAAGTTTTCTAACTGCTCAGTATTTCCGTTTCCCATGTACTCCGTTTCAAGGGACAAACAACCGTCGTATGCAGATTTATTTATTTTCTGCATAACATCAGCCCAGTCTATTGTTCCCGTCAATGGAAAAGTATGGTCATCTTCAATTCCGCCGTTATCATGCAGATGAACAGCAACAAGTCTGTCTGCATACATTGACAGCCAGTCAGTATCTTTGCACCATAAATTAGCGTGACCTGTATCGTAGCAAAAGGCAACATGCTTATCTTTGTAATTATCGAGAACATATTTAATGTGTTTATCGGTGCGAACATTTTCGATTGCCAAAATTACATCATGTTTTATGGCGCACTCAATCAATAATTCAATCCTTTTAAGACCGACATCGGATATATCCGGCGGCGAATCTCCGTTTGTTAAATGAATAATTATGCGCCTTATATCATATTTATCGCAATCTTTTACGGCTTCGATATGCTCCTGAATTTTTTGGTCGCCGTGCGGTCCGGGTTTCCACAAAGAATTACTATATTCCATTTCGGCATGTACATTTTCAATTTGTAAATTATGTTCTTTTGCTAAAACAACCCTATCTTCTCTTGTTTCTTTTTCGCCCTCTCCCCACCAAAGCATAATAGAATGAAACCCAAGTCTTTGATAAATTGCAAAACGTTCTTTGAACGGTAAGAAAGGCCACCCATTTGCCGATGTAATTCCGATATGATTTTTATTCACAGAAATCTTCCCTCTGCTCCATCATTTTTTTATCTCTGCCCTTTTATCTCAATGCCAAGTTCGTCACCCAATTCGCGCAGTAATGCTAAAATTTGTTTTTTATCCATAAAATACATTATAGCATAGAAAATATTCGTAATCATGTAGAAGATATATATTTTATCGCGTTGTCACAAAAGCTTGAGGGTGCGTAAAAACAAAAAGCGTTCGGCAATTTGCACAAAAATGTAGGGCACGGCGACCCCGACGTGCCGTTTTAATACGGATTTACTGGGAATCCCGGCATGTCGAGGTCGCCATGCCCTACAAAATGGTCTCTTCTTTTGCGCATTTTGCTATTTCAATTTCGTTTTTACACAGTCCGGCTTATTTTGTGTATTTAAAAATCTACGTTCAAATATGGTTCAAGCCATTCAGTCAAGCTCATGTTTTTATCCCACAAATCCCTGTTCTGTGTTTTCGCCCACCACCAGATACCTTTACGCTCATTAAGCATATATAGTTTTAAACGCTCGAAAAATTTTTCGCGCGGCGGGTTTAACTTTATATATGTATTTATAAATTCTTTTGCTAAACTGGCATCCTCATCAATATACATGGCAGATATTCTTGACAAATCTCTTTCGCAGTCACCGAAATGCGACATCGCAAAGTCAAACACCGCACACACTTTCCACTCGCCGTTATCGTTTGAAAACAGCACATTATCCTCTTTAAAGTCGTCCATTAGAAAACACGGCTCGAACGGGACTGACAGCGCGTCTTTATTTTTCGCGATAATCTCGTTTATATATTTAACATCACTGCTTCTAATCTCTATAAGGTCTTCAATCTCATTTGCGATTCCGCCGATTATAGATTCCGCATAAGCTTCACTGCTTTTATATTCAAATGCGAAAGGGAAAGGATTTGTTCCATTTTGATGATTCTCAGGTTCATACTTTAACTTATGCATCTCCGCTAATGTTTCAGCCATTGCGCGCGCTATTTTAAGGCGTTCATCTTTTGATAAATCAAGAATAAGCGTGCCGCCGTTCATAGTTTGTATGCCTGACATTCGCGGCATAATTGCGTATTTAAAGCCGAATATATCTGTGTCGTTATCTATCATATACGGGTAAGCCGTAGGCACGCTTGTTTTTTCACGCAGATTTTCGACTGCAAATTTTTCAACGTCAAACTGCTCGTCATAAAATGGTCTGCCTCTGAATACATATTCGCCTTTTGTAGATGTGAGAAACACGTTTTGCCCCACAACTCCGCCGGTTACTTTTTCAACTTTAATTAGATTGCCTAAGTTTAATTTTTGCAGAGCTTTCTCAAACTGCTCGCCGCTTATTTCGCCGAGACTTCCGGCGTAATCAACCTTTTCTTTCATATTCATATTTCATTTCTCCGATAATATAAATTTCCTTCATAATAATCACATATTGCCTGTTACGCAGATAATGTTATTACCCTGCCATTTTCTACTTCTTCTCTTTTATCTCAATACCCAGCTCGTCCAATGCCTTTTTGTCGGCGACCGACGGCGCGCCGCTCATAAGCTCCGACGCGTTCTGCACTTTCGGGAACGCTATAACGTCGCGTATATTTGTAAGTCCGAGAAGCAAACAGGTGAGCCGCTCTATCCCAAATGCCAGTCCGCCGTGCTGAGGCGCGCCGTATTTATACGCTTCAAGTAAAAATCCAAAACGTTCGTTTGCGATTTCTTCTTCATAGCCTAAGAATTTTAATATGCGCTGCTGCATTTCGGGATTATTTATTCTAATCGAACCGCCTCCGGCTTCCCAGCCGTTTATGACTATATCATATGCTCTCGCATGGATTTTCGACGGGTCGCTGTTGAGATATTTGTCAAGCTCGTCGGGGTTCGGCATTGTGAACGGGTGATGTTTCGCATACCATCTGCCGTCTTCCTCGCTGTACTCAAACATCGGGAAATCCGTAACCCAGAGAAGTTTATATACATTTTTCGGGATTTTATCTTTTCTTTTTGCGATTTCACACCGCAATGCGCCAAGTGAAGCGTAAACAACTTCAGGATTTGCATCCGAAATTATAAAAACTGCTTCGTTTGTTTTCACGTCAAATAACTCCAGAATCTTTTTATTTTCTTCATCAGTCAAAAATTTGGAATAAGACGACGTGGGAGTTTCGGAGTTTTTATACCACGCGAGACCTTTTGCCTTATATGTCTTGACGTATTCGGTGAGCGCGTCGATTTCTTTGCGCGAAAAATCTTCGTCGATTTTTATGCCTTTGACTAAACCGCCGTTTTCGATTGCGTCGCCGAAAACTTTAAACGAACACCCTTTAAGTGCTTCGGTCAAATCGACAAATTCATAACCGAAGCGCAGGTCCGGCTTATCCGAACCGTATTTATTCATGCACTCGTCGTAAGTCATGCGGAGCAGAGGCGTTTCTATATCGACGTCAAGTATCTTTTTAAATAAAGTTTTTATATATCCTTCTATTATTTCATAAATTTCGTCTTCGTCAACAAAGCTCATTTCCAAGTCGATTTGGGTAAATTCCGGCTGCCTGTCCGCCCTTAAATCCTCGTCCCTGTAACATCTCGCGATTTGAAAATACCGGTCGAATCCCGCGACCATAAGAAGCTGTTTATATAACTGCGGAGATTGAGGCAGAACGTAGAATTTGCCGTTATGCACTCTGCTCGGCACAAGATAGTCCCGCGCGCCCTCCGGCGTAGGTTTGATTAAATTCGGCGTTTCTATATCTATAAATCCGTTGTCGTAAAAATAATCCCGCGTAACTCTCTGCACATTATGCCTGAAAATTATATTTGAGTTCAGCGACGGTCTGCGCAAATCCAGATATCTGTATTTTAATCTCAATTCTTCGTTGACGTTTGAGTCTTCAACAATTTCAAACGGGGGAGTCTGCGCTTCTCCGTATATTACGATATTATCCGCGTCGATTTCTATCGCTCCGGTTTTTCTGTCTTCATTGACGTCTTTTCCGCGGGATTTGACAGTTCCGGTTACGGCGATAACAAATTCACTTCTTAACTTTTTGGCAGTTTCAAAAACTTCCCTGTCAGTGTGGTCACCCAAAGCAATCTGAATAATTCCGGTTCTGTCGCGCAAATCTATAAATATAAGCGCGCCTTTATGCCGCTGTTTCTGTACCCAGCCCATGACGCAGACTTGTTTTCCTATATCGTTCACGGATAGATCCGTGTTGTAATGCGTTCGTTTTAAGTTTTTCATTTTATATGATTTCACCTATCAATTCTTTATAAATTATTTTTTCTTTGTTATCTTAGAAATTAAGTAAATAATCCCGACAACTATTGCCAGAACTATGACAAATCCTATAATTCCGATTATTATTCTTATAATGCCGGCGAGTACCCAGAATACTACCCATACGACTACAGGCACTATTATAATAAAAGCTATTATCGCGATTATTATTCTTACAACTAACGGTAAATTATTAAAGTTTTTCATAAAATCACCTTTCTAATCTTTTAATTAATTCATCAAACCCGACTTCGTTTTGTTCCGATGTGCGCATATTTTTCAAAACAGCTTTTTTCTCCGCGACTTCTTTATCGCCGATTATATATACAAACTTCGCGCCGATTTTATCGGCGTATTTCATCTGCGATTTAAGCGAACGCTCCATATTGTCAGTCTCGGCGTAAACATTGCTGTCGCGAAGTTTTCGGACTAACGCGACGGCAGTTTCCTTAGCTTTATCGTCGGATAACGCTGCTATATAAATCAAAGGCTTGTCGCGTTCGGGGAAATATCCGCCGATGTTTTCAAGCGCCATAATAATTCTCGTCAGTCCCAATCCAAAGCCGATTCCGGGAAGTTTCGGACCTCCTATCAATTCGCTCAAACCGTCGTATCTTCCGCCGCCGCCGAGAGCGTCTTGCGCGCCTACGGACTTTGACGTAAATTCAAACACCGTTTTTGTATAATAATCAAAACCCCGCACAATCAACGGATTTATGATAAATTCAATTCCCGAACTTCTTAAATAAATTTGCAGTTTATCAAAATGCTCTTTGCACTCCACGCACACATAATCCTTATGTTTCGGCGCGTTTGCGACAATATTCTTGCAAATGTCGCTTTTGCAGTCCAAAATGCGCGTCGGATTGCGTTCAAAACGCGATTTGCACGCGTCGCATAAATTGTCATAACTTTCCCTAAGATACTCTTTTAAGATTTTATTGTATTTCGGACGGCAGTCGTCTTTCATACAACCGATTGTGTTTATATTTATGGCTATGTTTCCTATGCCGAGTTTCCTGAAAAGAGTATCGGCAAGACTTATCACTTCCCCATCCACTATCGGCGACGTTGCCCCTACCTGTTCAATGCCGAACGTATAATATTCCCTCGAGCGTCCGGCTTGAGGCTTTTCATATCTGAAACAACTCATAATATAATATAATTTCAACGGAAGGGCATCGCCGTAAAGCGAATTTTCTATAACGCTGCGTATTACGTTTGCCGTTCCCTCAGGGCGAAGCGTATAACTTCGGTTTTCCCTGTCAGTGAAAGTATACATTTCTTTTTGAACGACGTCCGTAGCGTCGCCCATACCGCGCTGAAAAAGTTCCGTCGCCTCAAACGTCGGCACACGTATCTCCGCAAATCCGTACGATTTGCATATATTTCTTATAATATCTTCAACATACTGCCATTTTACTGAATCGGACGGCAGTATATCAAGAGTCCCTCTTGGTTTTTGTATCATAAAATTTTATATTCTCCCTAATTATTTAAATTATTGATGTTTTACGGTTTTTTCGCCGTTTTCTCTGTTATCTTTGTGTTCTCTGTTTTTGTTGTAAATCGGATTGACGTAATTGCGCCAGTCTAAATCTCCCCGTTCCACTGCGCAGATTAAAATCTCCGCCGTCGCAATATTTGTGGCAACGGGGATATTATGCACGTCGCACAGGCGAAGAATATTAATAGCGTCCTCGTCGTAACTCTCGACGCTTGTCGTGTCCCTGAAATATAACAGGCAGTCTATTTCGTTATACGAAATCCTCGAGGCCATCTGCTGTTCTCCGCCGTAATCGCCCATAAGCATTTTTTCGATTTTTAACCCCGTGGCGTCGGATATATATTTCCCCGTAATTGCAGTTGCGCAAAGACTGTGATTTTTTAATATATTATAATACGCTATGCAGAATTGAGCCATTAGTTCTTTTTTCTTATCGTGAGCTATTATTGCTATTTCCATTATACAATATCCCCCATCTCATGCTACTAATTAACACTTAACAATTAAATTCTGTTCGTATCTTTTATCTCTTTTTTAAAATACAGATTATTAGTTTTAATCCCGTCGTATTTTCTGCTCAGTATAATATTGCTTTCCAAAACACGCCCCACTATATCGTCGAAAAACCGGCGCAGTTTTCTTGTCCTGACGTCGTAAGCCGTTTTGCCGAGTTCCTGGTAATCCCTGAGCATATTGTTTATTTCTATCAGTCCTATTAATTTTATTTTTGAACGCTCGATTATATCTACTATCCCCAAATTCAATCCTCTCGATATTCCTTTGGGATTGAAGCAGTTTATAATCAAACGCACTTTTTCTCCCTCATTGCCTTTTTCGGACAAAAACAGAGCCATTTTTTCGGAAGAACGTATAGAGGCGGCTGAATGAAGCGTTATGACAAATATATAATCCGTATGTTTAGCTAATGAATCAAAAAAGGGAAATCTGCCGGACGGACAGTCGAATATTATAAAATCATATGTTTCTTTAGCTTTTTTAATAAAATCGCTGATTTCTTCATCTGAAAACTTAGTCAAATCGTATGACGACGGGGATTTCAGCACATCCACAGAGTAATATAATTGTTCTTCAGACTCGCTTGACCTGTTTGGAACGGTAGAATTGTTCAGATTATTTAAATTATTTTGATTATTCGAGACATTATTTTTTTTATTCGGATTAAAGGTTGATTTTTTTACGTAAACAGCGTCTTCAATTTTGACTTTACCCTCGATTACGTCGCAGAAATTATATATTGTGTCGCTTTCGCAGCCCATAAACAAATCAATGGAACCGGAAGAAGCGTCAATGTCTATAATCAGAACTTTATATTTGCTTACTGCAAATCCAATCGCCAGATTTACAGAAATCGTCGATTTGCCAACTCCGCCTTTAAACGAAGTTATCATTATAGATTTACCCAACTGAACGGACACCGCCTTTTTTATTATTCCTTAGAAATAATAAGTAATATTATACATTTTCACTAATTAAATATATCATAATTACGTCAATTTGTCAATAGTAAACATTGCGATAACATAACAATCGCGTAAAAAATTATTGAAATTTGATTTCTTTCAAAATAATAAACAAATAGTAAATAAAATTAACGGAAAGTAAAAATTTTGATATTGCTGATTTTACCATGAAAAGCGGTAATATTTTGTATATAATATAAAATATAGAAATAAAATTTTATAATTATCTAATCAACTTCTGCCTGTTCCCTTGCCGAACACATTCGGCGATTCGCTTCGCTAATTTGGCGGAACCTCGCGAAGTTGATTATAGCAATAACAATCTGGAGGCAGAAAAGTGTCTGTTATTAATAAAAAAATTAGATTTATATTTGCCGTATTTTTCATCTGCTGTATTTTTTTGAATATATCGGTTATATCAGCCGCATCAACTACATCGGCGGAAGATACGACCGTTGCGTCTGCGCTGTCTGATTCGTCCGATTTGTCCACTTCATACGGAAACGGAGTGACAGTCCATATGAATACGGACGGACTGACGGCTCCCCCCGATATTACCGCACAGGCGGCAATGATAATAAACATGGAGACAGGAAATGCAGTATACGAAAAAAACAGCAACCAAATCATCTATCCGGCATCAACCGTAAAAATCATGACAGCGATACTCGTTGTGGAAAATGTGCCGGACTTAAACAGCCAGACTTTAATCTCGCAATATGTTGTCGATAACACTATCGTTACAAGCAAAAATATAGGCGTTTCCGTCGGAGAAGTTTTTACGGTTGAACAGCTTCTGAACGCGATGCTTCTTTACGGGGCAAATGACGCCGCGCTCGCATTGGCTGAATATGTTTCGGGCAGCGTGCCTGATTTTGTCGCTAAAATGAATGAAAAAGCCGCAGAACTCGGCTGTGTAAATACTGTTTTTACAAATCCAAGCGGATTGCACGATGATTCTATGCACACAACCGCCGCCGATATTGCAAAAATCGCCGCATATGCGACTAAAAATCAAGTAATAATGGATATAACTTCTTCCGATTCGTTTGATATTCCCCCGACAAATAAAGATTCCGACCCACGCCCGCTTTTTAACCGTAATTATTTTACTTCAAAAGCTTCCGGAACAAATTCAGATTCTTATTACCCATACGCTAAAGGCATAAACGCCGGCAATACTTCGGCAGCCGGGTACTGTCTTGTGACCCTTGCTCAACAAGCCCAACAGAACGAGCTTTCCTATCTTTGCGTAGTGATGGGTTCCACGGCGATTCCGAGCGGAGATACCGAAATCCCTAATTCATATTCAGACGCTCATTCCCTGCTTGACTGGGCTTTTTCGATATATTCTTATAAAACAATCGTATCCACAAAAGACAAAATAAGCAGCCCGGAAGTAAGACTTTCAGCAAACAGGGATACAGTAACTCTCGTTCCCGACGCCGATATTTCCGTTCTGCTTCCGCAGAATGTGAATATGGACAAAGATATTGAAATAAAATCCACGACTTATACCGACAGTCTCGTGGCTCCGATTTCCGTTGGGGACTGTCTCGGCGAAATCACCGTTTGGTATAAAGGGCAGATTGTCGGGAGCGCGAAACTTTTATCCACCGCGGCAGTTGAGCGCAGCAACGTTTTATATGCCCTTGACCAGATAAAAGGCATAGTGTCGTGTCTTTGGTTTAAAGCAAGCGTAACTATATTTATCATATTATTTGCCGTCTATATTGTTATAATTTTGTTAAGAAATAACAGAAAAACGCCGAGGAAATTTTATTGATATAATCAGCCTGACAGAAGATTCCGCTTTCTCTGAATTTGTCGGATTTTCAATAAATTTATGAATATTTGCCTTTCGTTCATTTAATTTTAATATATTTATATTAAATTAATATTAAAGATATTATACTGAAATAAATAGGGTTATTAATTTTTACGAAAAGGTGGTAATTATTTTTATGAAAAAAATGTCAAAAGTATTTACAATCGCAATTATTGCGATTATGCTGTGCCCAATGCTGAACTTCGGCGTATTCGCGGCGGCTGACCCGATAGTAATAGACTTTTCAAAGTACGATTACGTGGAAGACGTGCTGGATTCATCCACAGGCGGAGACGGCGAATTCGACATTGTAAACGACGGGGACAAAAGAGTGCTGTATGCCGAATGTACGGACGGCTACGACCCGGCGGACGACCCCGACGGCACAAGTACAAAAGGCGACTTATATTCTCCTATAACCAACTTTGCCGATTTAAACGTTAACGCGGACACATATCAATGGATAAAATTCGGATTGAAAAACGAAAGCGCCGCTCCGGGCTTTGAAGTCCATTTCAGCGCGCCGGATATGGGGATAGGCTTCAGCGTTTCGACTTCGATAACTTTCGACATCAATCCCAACAGCGGCTATACGGATTATGTTTTCAATGTTACGGACCAGTGCAAAAAATATTATCCGAAACGCGCGGCGGACGTCGATGACCCCAATGTTTATCCGGACTACTGGCACGGGCTGATAGACCAGCTCAGGCTTGACTTTATGTATTACGAAGAAAGCGGCGGACATGCAAAGACAGGCGACAAAATGGAAATCGAATATATCGCGTTCTTTGATTCCGAAGCCGCCGCCAATGCCTGGACATATACTCCCGCAAGAACCGCCGCTCAGTATGACGCGGAAAAAGCCGCAGCAGCGGCAGCCACAACCTTAGCGACAACATTGGCTCCCACGACCCAGCAGATTACAGATGCCCAGACTAATGCCGGCGATATTTCCGGCGCGGCGTCCGCCGACACGTCCGGCGCGCCCGACACCACCGCGGCAAGCTCAAGCGGCAGTTCCGGCAATGCTGTTTTATGGATTATTATCGCTGTCGCCGCCGTGATTGTCATAGTCATAATAGTTGTTTTAGTCACAAGAAAGAAAAAGTAAAAGATATAAAAAATAAAAAATAATTTGACATAATTTATTTTATATAGTATAATAAATACTAAAATTATAATTTTTTGTAATTTTAGTATTTTTGTTTAAATATTTTAAAGGAGAGATTGAAAAATGGCAGACAAGACAGACAAAAAACTTCTCGAAGAAATAACGCCGATTGAAGAAGATTTCGCACAGTGGTACACAGACATAGTTAAAAAAGCTGAGCTTATCGATTATTCCAGCGTAAAAGGGTGCGTTATTCTCCGACCATACGGGTACGCTGTTTGGGAAAATATACAGAAAATAATAGATAATATGTTTAAAAAGACAGGTCACAGCAACGTTTATATGCCATTATTTATCCCCGAAACTCTTTTAAACAAAGAGAAAGACCACATCGAGGGTTTTGCCCCCGAAGTCGCCTGGGTGACGCGCGGCGGTTCGGAAGAACTGACTGAGAAGCTGTGCGTTCGCCCCACATCAGAAACTTTGTTCTGCGAACATTACGCAAATACGGTAAAATCGTACAGAGACCTGCCTAAGCTATATAACCAATGGTGTTCTGTAGTGCGCTGGGAAAAAACGACGCGCCCGTTTTTAAGAACGCGCGAGTTTTTATGGCAGGAAGGTCATACAGTCCATGCAACGCATGAGGACGCGCTTGAAGAAACTTTGCGTATGCTGGACGTCTACGCCGACTTCTGCGAAAATTATTTATGTATGCCGGTAGTAAAGGGGCAGAAAACAGACAAAGAGAAGTTTGCGGGAGCAGTCGCGACATATACCGTAGAGAGTATGATGCACGACGGAAAAGCCCTGCAGGCAGGGACATCGCATTATTTCGGCGATAAATTCGCTAAAGCGTTTGATATAAAATATCTCGATAAAAACAACGAACTGAAATACTGCTTCCAGACGTCGTGGGGAATTTCGACGCGTCTAATCGGCGGTATAATAATGGCGCACGGCGACAACAGGGGACTTGTCCTTCCCCCGGCAGTCGCGCCTGTGCAAATCAGAATCATGCCGATTGCGTCGCATAAACCGGGAGTTTTAGAAAAAGCAGGCGAGTTAAAGAACCGTCTCGAAGAAAAATTCCGGTGCGATATAGATTTGACCGACACATCAGCCGGATTTAAATTCGCGGAACAGGAAATGCGCGGAATCCCGCTGCGGCTCGAAATCGGACCGAAAGATATTGAACAGAATCAGTGCGTATTTGTCCGCCGCGACACAAGTGAAAAAATCACATGTTCTATTGATGTAATAGAATCCAAAGCAGAAGAACTTTTAAACTTAATCTCTAAGAATTTATATGAAAAGGCTCTTGAAAACCGCAGAAACAAAACTTTCACAGCTAAAAATCTTGATGAAATTATAGAGATTGCAAAAACAAGTACAGGATTTATCAAGGCAATGTGGTGCGGAGACGAAAAGTGCGAAGTTATTCTCAAAGAAAAAGCCGACATTTCTTCGCGTTGTATCGTAGACGAAGATCATATATCTGACACATGCGTGTGCTGCGGGAAAAAAGCCGATAAGTTGTTATACTGGGGTACGGCGTATTAATGCGGCGCATTGGAATAAATTTGTAGGGGCGGGAAAACCCCGCCCCTACGCAACATATCATGCGTATCATATTTCTACAAATCGTCCGCGTCCTGATCGGGTTCGTCGCCGTCGTAAAACATACCGGTGTATGAGCCGAGAACGTCGCTTTTAATTCTTGCGTCGGATGCCGAACGCATTTTTTTTGCTGTATCTTTCGCTTTTTTCATACCGGTACTGTTCATGTTGAACATATTCATATCGTGCGTTTTAATTCTATTTTTATCTCTGTTTTTAAAATTTTTAGGAGGAATCATACTTATTATTTATTCCCTGTCCTTTCTGTTCTTTCTGAAATAAATTGATATTATCAGATATTATCCCTTTTTCTGAAATAATTATTCAAATAAAAATTTTTAAGTTTTTTGAAAAAACTGTTGAAAATATATTTTAAATATGATATAATATTATTTATTGTTGACACTGAACGTCGCTCAGTGTTATAAATTGTTTAATTAAAGTAAAAAAGTTTTTTAATAATATAACGAGGTGCACAATCAAATGAAAGAGAAAATTCATCCCCAATATTATGACGTAACAGTAAAATGCGCGTGTGGAGAACAAATAACAACCCGCTCAACAAAAAAAGATATAAAAGTCGACATCTGCTCAAAATGCCATCCGTTCTTTACAGGCAAGCAGAAATTTGTTGACGCAGGCGGCAGAGTCGATAAATTTAAAAAACGTTACGGAGACAAAGTATAACGTTTATATAATCAACTTCTCGCAAGCGAAAGTTGATTCGCAGTTTATCTGATATTATTTGATAATAATTTTACTGTCACAGTTAAACTGAGCTACGCTCAGTTTATTTAGCCTGATTTATACTCAGGCTTTATTGCGGCAGTATTTTTTTGTTTGTTCTCCAGAATATTTTTAATTTATTTTAACAAAACTAATAAAAATTAAAAGGAGAAACCGCTTAATGAGTATTACAAATATTAACGAAAAATTTGAAAAAACAGACAGAACAAAAATGACTGAAATAATTACCGAAACAGAAGATAAAGCGATTTTAATCGCTATAATTACGCCTGAAACATCCGAAAACGAATGCCTGATCTCGCTCGCGGAGCTTGAAAGACTTGCGGACACAGCCGGAATATCGTCTGCCGCGCGCATGTTTCAAAACAGGCAGTCGCCCGAGCCCGCAACTTATATCGGCAAAGGAAAGTTGGACGAGGCGAAAGATATAATCAAAACAAGCAATATAAATATTGCGATATTCGACGACGAACTGTCGCCGTCGCAGATAAAAAATATCGAGGACTGCTTAAATATAGAAGTCGTCGATCGGACAATGCTTATTTTGGAGATATTCGAAAAACACGCGCACACAAGCGAGGGTAAACTGCAGGTCGAAATCGCACAGCTCCGCTACACTATGCCGCGGCTCACCGGCAAAGGCAAAGCGATGTCGAGGCTCGGCGGAGGCGCGGCAAGTTCCGGAGCCGGCGCGGGCGGTGCGGGCGGAGCCCGCAGAGGAGCAGGCGAAACCAAACTCGAAATTGAGCGCAGAAACGTAAAATCGCGTATCGCCGCACTTGAGGAAGAAATCAAACAGCTTGAAGTATCAAGAGGCGTCATGCGTTCGCGCAGGGAAAAAACGGGAATCACAAATATTTCCATCGCGGGATACACGAACTCCGGCAAATCCACTCTGCTGAACTATCTCACAAACGCCGGCGTTCTCGCAGAAAATAAACTGTTTGCCACATTGGACCCGACCACCCGCAAGTTGAAACTCCCGAACGGCACCGAAACGCTTTTAACCGACACTGTCGGACTTATCAGAAAACTGCCTCATCATCTTGTAAGAGCCTTTAAATCGACGCTTGACGAGATTAACTACGCAGATATAATTTTGCTTTTAGTCGACATATCAGACCCCGAACATCAGGCGCAGCTTGATGTGACAAAATCGCTTTTAATAGAAATGGGCGTAACAGACAAGCCTATACTGACAGTTTATAACAAAATAGATATGATTGACGAAGAAAATGAGATTTTTGAACGCATGGACGACGAAGCGTATATATCCGCAAAAACCGGCGAAGGAATCGAGAATCTGATGTTCAAGATACAGGAAGTTTTAGAAAAACAGCGTAAACAGGCGACGTTTATTTTCCCGTTTAACGGTAAAGAACAAGGATATATAAATTATTTGTACAAAAACGCAGTGGTTTCAGATGTCGAATACGGCGAGGACGGCGCGACCGTCACAGCCGTTGTGGACGAAAAAACCAAAAATATGTACGGCGAATATCTGATGGTAAGATAAATTAAATGGATAATTTTTTGAACTCCCTCCGTCGCTTCGCGCCACCTCCCTCTTGGAGGGAGGTGGCAAACGCCGCGAGTTTACTCGCAATTAGCGTTTGACGGAGGGAGTCCAATTTTTTATCACGTTTTTGATTTAATTTTATCCCGGTTTATAGCTGTCTTTGAGTGTGACAATTCTGTTGTATGTCTTATCGTATTTGCTGTCTTTATAAAAATATCCCATCCGCACAAACTGGAATCTCTCGTATGCGATGATTTGGTTATTCAAATTGTGAAGAATGCTTCTTGAAAAAATCAACGCGAGGCTCAAGAAATTTTAATTTATGTTCGGCTTTCGTAAAGAATGTGAGTGGTTCAAAAATGTATTTCCATTCCCATATACGTTTATCAACGCCGAGATATTCGCGAATCATTTCGCACCCCACTGGCGTTATTGGATGAAACAATGCGGCGGCGGTTCTGACTATATGAAAACTGTCTGCCAATAATTGTCCTATATCCTCTGCGTTTTCGCTCCGGCTTCGCGCTGCCCAATCCTTACTTGCATCTCTAAGATAAATGTTCAGCAATTCAAATATTTTATCGAAAGATAATGTAGTCATCAAGTTCTCGTATTCCAATATTGTTTTATCGGAGCTTTTTTTGACACCTTCATTTACCGCATATTCAGGCAGTGCGCCGCCGTTATATTTTTGTACGGTGTAGAAGCAGGAACGAATAAGCCGGTTGAATATATTTGTGACTAAATTCCCCTCATTCAGAACCGTGTCGAATCCTTCGTTGTTTTTTAGAAGCGCTTTAGGCTCAAACCCCACGCTGCGTTCACTCAGACTGGTATTCATAAAATGCAAACGGAGTTGTTCCGCAGTATAATAATCGAGAAGTTCAGCCGCTTTAGGCGGCTTAATTTCACTGCTGCTGGAAGCCTTTGTTTTCCCAAAAAGAATATGACGGTTCGGCACTATAAGAGGTAATTTGTACCCTTCATTCAATGCCATAAAAATTCCCATTTCAGCGATTCCGTAAAAATATATATTATCCTCTCCAAGAAATTGATAAATCTTCGTGTCGTCCGATTTCCACCATTCTTCCCACTTTACGCCGTCCGTTCCGTCGCCCAAAACTGTTTTTGTGAACGATATCGGAGCCCAAAGCGATTCAGGCCAAACCCAAAAGGTTAATCCCGCTATACCATCCTTTTCAGGAACCGGAACGCCCCAATTTACGTTGCCGGACAATCTGAAAGGCACAAGCGTTTTACCTGTTCGATATCTGATTCCGTTCTGTGTCAAAACTGAAACCGCCTTTTCCCTGATATCTAAGTTTTCAAATTCAAGAACCCATGAAGTCTTTTGCCCGTCCTCAATTATGTTAAAAGGCGGCATCTCTTTAATGTCTTTTATTTCATCAATCAATTCTTTTTTTACATAAATAGACGGCTTTTTCAAAAATTCCCGTATAACTGTGAGCAGTGTTTTGCGGCAGGCTGGGTCTTTTTCCCATTTATCTAACACATCTTTCAAGCGTTCTTCATATGCGGGAAGGTCAAAAAACCAGTTATCGACCGGAACACGCTCCGGTGTCTTTCCTGAAAGGACACTGACCGGCTCGATAAGTTCATCCGGTTTGTACTGATGCCCCAGAGAACACTCGTCGGCATAAGCGTTTTCAGACTTGCACCCCTGTATCGGACAGCGGCCTTTTACCTGACGTCCATTAAGGTAAACGCCTTTTTCCGCGTCATAAAACTGCATTGTACGTTCCAGTTTCAAAGCCCCGTTTTTATAAAGTTTTTCAAATATTTCCGCTGATAAAGCGGCATGTATTTCCCCCGCTTCGCCTAATGCCGAACCTGCGTATATATCGAGTGAAATCTGATACCTGCCAATTATCTCTTTCTGCATTTCGTGATTTCGCGCCACAAAATCCGTTAGACTGCCCGTAAAGCCGCCATTCACCGCCTTTTCGTAACCCAATTCGACTCCGCTCCCATAACAGTCAACGCCCGAAATAAACAAAACATTTTCTGCGCCGATACGGTCGCGCATGAACCGTGCTAATATATCCGCGTGTACGAAATATCCGCCGATATAATGAAAGTATAATTCTTTTTCGCCGTATGGCATACCTCCGGTTATGACCACTCTTTTGGGGAATGTCGGTCTGGATGATTCTTTATCTATCATAGTATTATTTCTCCTTTTTTGTTTTTTGATTTTATTTAAAACTTATCATCGTAATCTTCTCTTAATAAATCTGCCTGCTGTCGAAGATACGACTGCATCATATGTTCAGGAGTAACGTCATATGATTCGGCAATTTTTTAAACAATTCGTAATCCTCATGTCTTACGCCAATTGTAACATCTTTACATAATTCGTGATAAAACGGATTTTTTACTCCTTTAATCAAATCTTCTTTTGTATATCATTTTTTTCAAATATATTTGGTTTTTCAGGATTTCCCCATTCCATTTTCATAAAACCTCACACTCTCCCGACATAGCTTTCCGTAAAGTGCGGGAAATTCAAAATCCCGTTTACATTATATTCATCGAACAATTCATTCAATTCTTTAACAAACCCGCGATATTTTTCAGGATCTTCACTTTCTCTTGGGATATATGACGCCGATACATTTCTGCCTATAAAACTTTCGCGGTCAAACTCCAAATCGTTTCTGAAAGTTCTAACTTCGCAAACTCTGTCTGCAAAAAATTCCAAATAATCTTCTGGCGGTCCCCCGCTTCCTCCCAAACCTTTTGAGTCTATACTGTACTTTTCGCGTATGACATATTCTTTTTTGATAATATCGCACTTGGAATCTCTTATATTCCAGACAAGTACAACTTTCCCGCTATCCTTTAAAACCCGTTGACACTCTGCTTTAAACGCTTGTCTGTCGAACCAGTGAAACGCCTGCGCCGCCGTCACAAAATCTACGTTGTGTTCAGGCAATCCCGTATTTTCCGCAGGGGCGTTGACAGAAACGAAATTCTTATATTCTGACAAATCTTCTATGGCAGTTTGACGCATATCGCCGTTCGGCTCAACGCAGTAAACATGACTGCCCCGCTCTAACAAAAGGCGGCTGAAAATTCCCGTCCCTGCGCCTATATCGGCGATTATGCTGTCTTTGCTGAACCCAACCTCCGAATATAAATAGTCCATAAGTTCTTTTGGGTACGTCGGTCTGAATTTTTTGTATATATCGGCTTTCCCTGTGAATCTGTCTTCGTTCATATGGTTTCTCCCCCAAAATTTATATATAAAATATCAATAATTAATACCACGCCTGAATACATTTTATAGGCAGATTGTTTTTTCTTACGCACTGTTCTACTTTTAAAATTGCCTTATTGGCGTACCAATCGCTTGCCTCTTCAGCTCTTTTTATAATCTTCGCCTCATTATCGGCAAAAACATAAATGATTTCACCCCATTCACCTCTACCCTCAGGTTGATATAAATATACAACGTGTTCATCATTAAATTCTTTAAGTTTAAATTTATTCATAGTACACCTTCCCTTGCATTTAATTCTTTTACATATTTTGAATAATTATATTTTACTTGGGTCAATTCATGCGCTTTATCATAACTTAAACCTTTTACAATCATCAATTCATATTCCATAAGTTCATGGTATAACATAACCAAATCCATCTCGTGAATATCTTTTCCGTCAATCAATCTCTGCCAGGAAACAGCCATATCATAATCGGGGGCAAAACGTTCCGGCTGTTCGTCGCCCAAATCATATTCATTGAAAAAATATGCCTTTTTATCAATTTAATATCTTTTTTAGAAAATCCTGTATTTTTAACTATTGCCGCATATCTGTAGTACGTTTACGTATCTCCTCATAATAACGCTCTGCGTGCGCCCTCATCCGTTTAAAGTCCGTTCTTGGAATCGCACCGCTTGCGCCTGTTATATCCAATATTTCCATTTTATTTGTATTTCCCGGCAAACCATTCCAATCTCCTGCATATCATATCACTGCCCATAATCTTGAAAACTTCATACATATCGGGCGAGTTCTGCCGCCCGCAGACCGCCACGCGCAAAATCATGCTTATGTCTGCGACGCTGCCTTTATAATCCTGAGGATTTTTCCTGTATAGTTTCATTTCCGGAGCATATCCGTATTTTGCCGCAAGAGATTTGATTTTGTCAAACCAAACGGTCTGCTCGTCGTTTGAATCGTATATATCTGTATAATCTTTCGCGATATTTTTTATATCGTCCGCGCTCTGCGATTTTATATTATACGGCATTGTGTAATCAGCATTGAATAATTCATCGTAAAAATAGCTGACATAATTTTTGACTTCGCTCATGTATGTTATATCTTTCCTCGGTTTTTCAACTCCGCGTCCGATTGACAATATAGATTTCGCATAATCTTCGCGGCTTGTCAAAAAATTATAAAAATCTTTGTCATACGTTTCAGCCCAGTTTTTGACGTAATCATATATTTCGTCGGTCACTAAAGTCGAGATATAATTTTTGCTTATATCGTTGAGTTTGTTTAAATCAAACAGCGCGCCGGACGGGCTTAATTTCTCGACTGTGAATTTAAAATCGTTTAAATCAGCCGTAGGATTTGCGATACGCCATTCTTCATAATTCGAGTTCAGCAGCGTCATAATATATTCTTTCAGGCACTGCGGAATATACCCGACTTTATCATAATAATCGAGAGCTAACTCAGGATCTTTGCGTTTTGAGAGCTTGCGTTTACTTACGCCTTCCTGCTTCAATAAACGCGAATGGTGCATATAATACGGGGCTTTCCATCTGAATGCCTCGAAAAGTTGCACGTGTGTCGGCAAACTCGGCAGCCATTCTTCATCTCTGACAACATGCGTCGTGCGCATTAAATGGTCGTCCACGACATGTGCGAAATGATATGTTGGCAGGCCGTCGGATTTTAAAACAACCTCGTCACGAATATTTTCAGGCGGGTCAAGCAGACCTTTGATTAAATCATTTACGGATATTCTTTTATTCTCGTCGCCGGGCGATTTAAACCTGATGATATATTTTTCGCCGTTTTTGAAGTTATTCTCTATTTCTTCATAAGTCAAGTCGCGGCATTTTGCCCATTTGCCGTAATATCCTGTATTTGCTTTGACCGCTTTTTGCTGTTTTTTTATTTCTTCCAATTCTTCCTGACTGCAAAAACACGGATATGCCTTTCCCTCTGACACTAACTGTTTTGCGAAAACCCGATATATTTCTTTTCTTCTGCTTTGAATATATGGACCGTATTCCCCAAAGTCGCCGTTTTTTGTATATCCCTCGTCGAAATTAAAATCAAACCTGTCATAAACATCAATTATGAGTTTCATTGCTCCTTTGACTTCGCGCTTTTGATCTGTATCTTCTATTCTCAGATAGACCGCGCCGCCGCTCTGATGGGCGAGCTTTTCATCAATCATCGCGTTCCATAAATTACCTAAGTGCATAAATCCTGTAGGACTCGGCGCCGGTCTTGTTACGCACGCGCCGTCCGGTAAATTTCGCGGCGGATATTTTTTCTCCAAATTTTCCGGCGTCAATTTAACGTCCGGAAATAACAAATCCGCGATTTTTTTATAATCATTTGAACTCATTTTATTCCGCAACTCCTTTATTTATAGCTTTTTTAGACGCTTTATTCTTTTTGTAAAACCTGTCATACATTTCCCAGGCAATAATCAATAATATACATAATATTGTTATAAGCAATCCGGGAATGAATCCGTAGGTCACATAGTAAAGCTCGACTTTGTGCGTGCCGGATGTCATAGGCACAACTACAAATCCGTCGGTTATTTTTGTTATCTGACGCTCGTCTGCCTGCTGTTGTTTCTGCGCTTTATCGACAGTCGGATTATTCTGTTCAGCCGCAGATTTCGGATTTGTCTGCACTTCTTTGCCATCTATTTTCACATGCCAGCCTTTGTCGTAAGGTATTGAGGTAAACAGTAATCCGTCCTCGTTTGCCGTGATGTCGCCTTTAATATCGGTATCGTCAAAACTTGTCACATTGAGCGTGCTGCTATTTAATATATCATATCCCTGTTTGAATACGTTCTCGTCAAATCCCGCCGTAAATATATAATATGTTCCGCTGTCCGCAGGGTCCATAGTAAACGTGACTTTTATATCCTGACCTGCCGTAACCTGACCGCAGTCTATAGTTATACCTCTGGTTATCTCATAGTCGGAAGAACGTCCGTTGACTGTAACCGTCGCGTTTTTGCCTCTGCCGGCTTTTACATACATATAAACCTCCTGCGTCACATCGCTCGTATAATAGTGCGTAACCGTAGCCTGCTGCGTTTTGTCTATGCTTCTGTATGAATAAATGCCGTACTGTCCGGGATATTCGTCCATATTGATGTTGTCCGTAACCGGGGAAGTTATGCTGTTGAACACATTGCCGGTTATGCCCGCAGCCTTTTTCATAAGATCGTTTTGCAGCATAAACGTGTTTTCTTCGTTTACGTCAACGTTGTTCACATTTTCCGACATCATAAATCCGAGCGGCAGCCAGTATTTATTTATATACGCCGTGACAGGCTCAGACGTGTCTGTCATTTGCTCTCCGTTCTCGTCCAGCATGGGGTCTCCGTTTGCGTCCGTAAGAGCAGTCGTTTTGTCATTGTGCAGGAATTCGTCGAATACTACGCTGCTGACTGGATAGCCGGAGGCTTCGTCTCTCGACATCAGATATTTTAAAGACAGCAGCATATTGAAAACTGGGGTCGCGGAAGAATACAAATATCTGTTTGAGCCGACGTTTGCCGCAAGTCCCAAAACTTCGAGAGTTCTCGCAAACCGTCCGTTCGCTTCGGACGAGAACTGCGATATTCCCCTGTACCCGTATAAAGCGGGGTCATTTGTGCTGTACCAGCGGGACATTTCAAGCCTGAAGAATTTATTGGGGTCCTGCGCGTATATATCGCCGACCGTCTGACGCACTGTATCAGCCGACGGCGGATAAACGTCTCTCGGACCTGATGTACCCGATGTTTCCGCGCCTTTGACCGCGGACATTCCGCCCTCGAACATCATCGCGAAAATCAAAATCGTCGCAAGATAGTTAGCCGAGAATTTTTTATTTTTATACAGCAGTAAAATCGCCATGTATACTATCAGAAAGGCCATGCTTATATAAAATATTCTGAAGTTGAACTGGTCGGACGTTTTGCCGTACAGCTGCTCCATAAGAATAAGATATCCGAGCATGCACACTCCCAAAACCCAGACGCTTTTTATCTTTATGCCTTCGCCTTTAAACGCGACAAACGATTTGAACGCCGCCGTGACAAGCACAAACGTGAATACAAAAGCCTGTCTGTACGGTATCTCGTTGGGATAATGCCCTCCGTGCCATATGAAATTCAAAATATTTATATTAAAGCTGAAAAGCATAAACAACAGGAAACCGCCGACAAGCAGTTTATCTCTTACCCGTATCTTCGAGTTTATAAAATATAACGCCCCAAAAATAACGCAGATAAGACCGCAGGCGATATTCGGCAGCCCTGCGCGGATTGCGGGCGTTGTCGCGGGAAGAAGATGGTTTATGATATCAATCAGGTTGTTGTAAGTATCTATTGCACCTGTAAATTTAGACCCGGAATTTCCCGTGTTTCCGAACCATAAAAACGTAGGGAGAATTATAAACATCGAAAGCCCCACCCCGATTAACGACGCCCCGAACGTTTTCAATCCCTGGATAACGAATCCGTACAGGCTTGGCTTCTTGACTTTCATAAAATACAGGACTATAAAATATACGGCGATAAATATACATATGAATATTGATACGTAAAAATCGGCTATTATAGCCACGCCGAGGGCGATTATATACAGTTTAAATTTCCCGCTGTCGATAAACCGCTCAAGCCCCAGGATTATCAGCGGCAAAAGAGCCATGCCGTCTAAGAACATAATGCACCAGTAATATCCGACGGCATATGCACTCACCGCATAAAGAAGCGAGAATCCGATTATCGCCAGTCCGATATTGAGCGAACATCTTTTACGATCTTCTTTGGGATCAGCCGAGGTCACCAATTTCCCCGATTTATTTACTTTTCTGAAATCGTGGTTATAAATGCCCCTTAAATAAATAGAGAAAAACAGTCCGGAGCATGAAATCTTAACGACGGTTGTAAGCATCATAAATTCCCGCAGTGAATCTTTCGGGAAAAGAACCGACAAAAGATAAAGCGGAGTCGAGGCGTAATACGCCATCAAAGTCAGAAAGTTTGTGCCCGCGCCGGTGTTCCAGTCGTACATGAGCGATTTAAGGTGAGTTAATTTATACTGCAATTCCTGCAGGAACGGAAAATATTGATGCCAGCTGTCGATAATCATAATCTGCTGATTTCCGAACGGGTATATTTTTATTGTCGCGTAGGCGATAAGCATGAGCATAAACGGTATCGCGAAAGCAAAAATATGTATAGGCAAATAGCTGACTTTCCCGGGTTTTTTCCTGTCTATTTTAACTCTTGAAGAGTAGGCGTTCCGTTTTATCCGGTTTGCGACAACAGGAAGCATACTGAAATTATCGCCGCCGGATAAATCAGTATTTTTAATGTTTCCGTCGTTAATATAGACTTCGCCGTATATATTTTCGTCAATCCGGACGTTTTCGTCCGATTCGTCATCTTCATCTTCGTCGACGTCGTCGATAATATCGGAACCGCCGTCAACTTCGGCTGAGCCATTCATAAAATGAATTTCTTCGCGTTCAATACCGTCAGATGCGAGAATAGATTCTTCCGCAGATTTTTTATCCGTTTCATCCGACTCTTTCAAATTCAGATTTTCAATCCCGCCGCTTTCATCTAAGTTTCCGCCATCCGCGCTTTCTTTTATAACGTCGTCATTAACGCTGTCGTTGTTGTCCGGAATATCAGACATAATTTTTTCTCTCCTTTTTAACTGTTTTAACAACTGTTTTTTGCTTAATTTTTAATTATTTTAATATTATCTCTTAAATCTTTTCTCTATCTCATATTTAGTCGTTTCAAACGCAACAGGTCTGCCGTGCGGACAATACTTAACGTCTTCGTAATTCATAATCCTGTCCGCCAGCCATATAATATTTTCAACGCTGTCTCGTATTCCGCTTTTCATTGCGGCTCTGCAGGCGGCGTATTTATTTGCCGTAAGTTCGGCGAGTTTTTCAAATGCCGTCTCGTGCGCGGACAGATTTCCCTCAAAACTCATATACGCCGCTTCCTTTATTATTTCCTCAATATTCACGTCGGCTATTTCATACGGGACTTCTGTGATCAAAATAACGCCGTCGCTTTCCCATTCAAAGATAATCCCCATCTTTTTCATATCGTTTTCTATATCAATAATTCCGGCGGCTTCTTCAGGATTAAGTTTTACTTCAATCGGAACGAGCAGGATCTGCGTTTTATAATTACTGTTTGCGTCTGCCGATCTCTTTAATATTATATCATAGATTATTCTTTCATGGGCGGCATGTTTATCTATTATTATTATTTTATCATCTTTTTCCACAATTATATACCCGTAAAAAATCTCGCCGACTAATTTATAATTATATTTTCCTTTATTTTCATTATTATCGTTATTATTACTTTCCGTATCCTTATCAAATATATTTATTTTAATTTTATTTTCAGAAGTATTAACATAATTTAAATTATTTGAATTATTGGGGTTTACATTTATTTCGTCCTTTTGCCGAAATTCTTTATACTGATAACTCTTTTCGGAGTTTTTATACTCTATTGGTATATTTATATTATTAATATCGACGTCTTTTTTTAAAATGACTGCGTTTTCGGCTGTTTTCGTGGGGACGAAAGTCCGAAATGCGACTGCGTCAGCATTTTGGCAGGTTCGTCCGTCCAAAACGCCGATGTTATTGTTATTACGCGGACGAACCGACTGAGCGGAGCTCAGTATATTCGTCCCTACAGAATAATCCGCTTTGTTCAGCGCAGTTTTCACGGCATAATAAACCGAAGAATATATTTGCCTTTCGTCCGAAAACTTGATTTCCATTTTCTGAGGGTGGACGTTTATATCGACTTTCGACTCGTCAACATATATATACAACACGCAGAACGGAAATTTCCCCGCCGTCGCGGACACTTCGGATATAGATTTATACGCTTCTTCAAGCGCGGACATAATTGTTTTGGAATAAACATATCTGCCGTTCACAAAAAAGTTTTCGTCCGCCCTGTTTTTTCTCCCGTCCTCGATTTTCGACAAAAATCCTGAGACGCTTACTTTATCGGCGATTCTCATATCCCCCGCGTTTTCAGTATTTTCTATGCAAAGCATATTGTCTGCGACTTCGTCGCCGAATATCGAATATATTGTGTCTCTCGGACTTCCGTTTCCCGGAGTGAATATTTTCTGTTTTCCGTCCTGAATAAATTTAAATGATACGGACGGGTTTGACAAAGCCATTTTCTCCGTAATCCATTTACAGTACATTCCCTCTGTCGCTTCGCGCTTCAAAAACTTCTGACGCGCCGGGACTTTCGAAAACAGCTTCTCTATTACTATGGTGGTGCCGTTTGCGCACCCGGCTTCCGAAATCTTAACATCGTGCCCGCTTGACGACTCAAGCATATACCCTGTTTGACTTTCTTTTGTTTTCGTGAATATCTTCATATCGGTGACGCTGCTTATCGCCGCAAGAGCCTCTCCCCTGAATCCGAGCGTATTTATTTTTGCTAAATCTTTTTCGTCTTTTATTTTGCTTGTCGCATGACGCAAAACAGACCTGCCCAAATCTTCGGCGTTCATGCCGGAGCCGTTGTCTGTGACGCGCATATATATTATCCCGCCGCTTTTTATCTCAGCCGTTATAACCGACGCCCCGGCGTCAATCGAATTTTCGATAAGTTCTTTAAGCGCGGACGACGGTCTGTCCACGACTTCGCCCGCGGCTATAAGATTTGCGACATGAATGTCAAGCAGATTGATTTTTGATTCCATTTTTCTACCTTTATAAATCCAGCAATTCCCTAAACCCAAAATAAGAATTAATTTTGTATTATATCATATAACCGCAAAATAAACAAGTATATTGTTGTAAAAAATTACAAAATTTATTATATTTTAACGCAAAAAATCAAGCCCTCGCAAAAAATTCACAGGAAATTTTAGTGCAGAGCTTGATTTATAAACGGGCTATTATTATCCAAAACTTGTCATCGGGTTGTTTTCTATTGTATCCAACAGCTTTTTTAGAGTTTTGAATTTGCCAGTAAATCTGCGTAATACATCATTTTTTCATCACAGTCGTTAAAACACCAGACAGTATTCTGAAATTTAGACGCGAGCCACAGTGGGTAACATTCATATAAAAAATTATCAACGGAAATGTTAGCGCCTAAACGTTGGTTATAAATGGACAGATAAAACTCCGCTAATACTTCCTTTGACGCATATGTTTCGTCGTTCCCGCCTATCCAAACGGCGATATTATCAAAACGCGGCGCCCAAAGCGTGGCTTCCAAATCAAAAAGGACAAGTTTATTCTGTAACTCGCTCCAACCGCTGTTATACGGCGAGTGGTCCCAATGATATAATCCTCTTTCCATAGATATTACCCGCCGGCACATCTTGCCGTGCAGCGCCAATAACGCATCCAACGTTTTTTGAGAAAAACTTTGCCGGAATCTTGCATATTTTTCCTGCTCATGTATTTGAATAAAAATTTGTTCCAACTTTTCTTTATATGGGATTATTTTTTGATTAACAATATCGTATCGTTGAAAAAGAAAGTTTTTATATTCGGCGCTTATCTTTACGGAATTAAATTCTGCTGTGGCGGTTATGAACGGCTTGAAAATTTCTTCGCGAAGCATAAAATCTGAGCCGACTTCATGCAGAGGATTTACAACTTCTGTGATAATTATGTCGCTTTCGTTTTCCTCGCTGTAATAAGCGTATAATTTTGGAATAGGCGCGTCGCATCCTTGTAAATTTAGGTAGGGAATAGCCTCGTTTGGATTTTTTTCGCGCGGCTTCTTTATGAAGAAGTTCTTTGAATATTCCCTATAATTTTTAATATAACCGACATTAATGACAAACCTTTCGCTTCGGGCGTTAGAATATTCCTTATGCACCGTATTTACTTCGCTTAATTTAGTTACGGTTACCGGAAAATTTTCGTAATGGGATATAATTTCGGTAAAAATAGCGGCGTCGATGCTGAAAAATTCACTGTCGTCGTTGAAACGCGTGATTTTGAATACATCTGTGTTAGTTCTATTCAATTCCATTTTTCAATCCCTTTTTGTCCAAAATATAAATTCTATAAAATATTTATTTTTAATTTGCTTTTCTAAGGCATCTTTCGTAGAGCGCGACGACAGACTGAGCTTCGCTCAGTATCGCGCCGTAAATTTGATACCTGTAAATTTTTACGTAAAATATATTTACGGCGCGTCGGGGTCGCCGCGCCCTACGAAATAATTTTTTCCGTTCAATTTATCAAACTGTTATATTGCCGCCGCTTAACTGATTGCCTGAATACTCGCTACCAATTTGTCTATATCTTTTTGCGCTTTCCCTTCGTTTTTCGCATAGAACGAAGCCATTGCGCGTCCGTAGGTCATCGTGTGGTACATAAGCTCGTTGTCGATCCCGCCAAAGGCGAATATGCCCCCGATATCATAAGTCATATTGCCGTATATTATATTGAGCATTTCTTCGGAATCGCTGTCGCGCGACACTTTATTTTTCAGCATGACGTCGTAATACGCCGGAAGAAGGGTATATCTTGACTCGTAAGCCATAGCTTCAAGAACCGCGCTGGAAACTTCGGGGTCAGCCGTTGTCGGAACGCAGAGCGCGGAACCTATCATTGCGTTTACAAGACTTAAATAATTTGTCTGAGTGTCGTCGTATTTAGGGAACGGAAGTATTCCGAAATCGGTGTCCATACCGCGCAGACCTTCTATTTCCGTCATACGGATATACATAAGCAGCGACTGATTATTCTGGAACATCGCTCCGCCTTTGATGATAAATCCGGAGTCCCCGAATGCTATCATGGTGTGGAACGCAACGTTTTTGTTATAAATAACGTCATATATAGAGTCAAGGGCGTCATATACTTTTTGGTCGTTAAAGCTAAGGTAAGGAACGTCGTCTGCGTCTTTGAGCGCTATATACGCATTACAGCCCGCAAGGAAAGCCGGCATCGAATCGCGGTAATAAAGAAGACCGTAGCGGTCGTTTTCGTCCATTACGCCGTCGCCGTTAAGATCAGCCGATATTTGCGTGCATATTTGCAGCATCTTTGGGAGAGTCCACTGACCGTTTTTCACAAGAGAATAAAGGTCCTCGATTTGATAATCAGCCTGCAGCTTCTTGTTGAATACAAACGCGTTTACGGCTCCTTTGTCCAATATTTCTATATCGCCGGTAACCGCGAATAATTTGTTGCAGATAGAAATCATGGAAACGCAGTTCTGGTCCCACCACGGCTGAGTTAAATCCATATTCGGTAATTTTTTTAGGTCAAGCAGGTAATTGCCCGTTGCAAGGGGGCTAAGATTTCCGCTGAAACGTATATACGCGGCATCGAACTGGCTGTCGCCGGCGTTTACGCTCTTTTTGATTCCCGTCAGCAATGCGCCGTTGTCCGTGTATTTCTGTTCGTCTATATTGCAGTTGAACATTTCGTTTACAGCCATGTTGCGCGCGTACACCGCGTCGTTTATGGTCTCGCCGTTTTCTGCTTCGGCTTTGACGTCGCGTTGGTCGGACGTTGTTTCCGTGCCCCAGCTGCAGTCGGCGAACAAGAACGTCCTGCCTCCGAGGTCCATTACTGTCGGGGTAAACGGCAATTTGCCTTCCGTGGTGGATTCTGCTGTGTCTGCGGTCTGCCCCGATGTTTCTCCGACATTGCTGTCTGTATTTGCAGGATTTTTTGAGGCGCATGAAGAGAATATCAAAAGAATCAAGGTTAATACAAAAATCACGCAGAATAAATTTTTAATTTGTTTTTTCATAAAACTACGTTTCTCCCTTTAAAATAATTATTTCAGCCGAAATCTTCGGCAATATGTTTAATGTAATTATAGCATAAAAAATAAGAGAAAACAATAATATCTGCGAAAATAAATGTAAATTTTACGGACTTTTTCGAATACATTAAAAAATGACCGCCACTTATTAAATTTTTATCAAATTGTTATTGTTTTCTTTTATTTTTTATGCTATAATTATACTAATAAGGTTAAAGGAGAAAAATAAATGAAAAAACGGCATACAACCGAAGTTTTAAACTCCATGCAGAGTCCGCAAATGAAGCATCGATGATGCTTTGTATGGAGTAATTGCAGTATCATCGAGGTTCATTCCGGCTTTGCTTCTTACATTTTAGATTTGATATTTAGATTAAGGAGTTGGATTGGAATGAAATACATAAAAGCGTCGTCGCTGTTACCTGACGAATTATTGCAAGCGGTGCAGGAGTACGCAGAGGGGTGTGTGATTTATATACCCAACAGACCGGGATTGCGAAAAGATTGGGGCAAGTCTACCGACACGAAAATATTGCTGCGCAGCCGAAACCGCAAAATCAGAGACGACCATGAGTCAGGTTTGTCCGCGAAAAAGTTAGTGGACAAGTACCATTTATCTGAGAGTACGATTAAGAAAATTATATACTGTAAATGAACAGGAATACCTCCGTCTGAACATGACAGAGGTATTCCTTATATTATTATAAAAAAACAGGGAACACACAAACAGCAATTTATGTGATATAATTTATATGTTCAGTTAAAAGTAAACGGAGGAAATAGTATGAACCATACAATAAAAACAAATAGATTGGACTTACAGCCTTTGAATGAATCTGATTTCGATTTTGTTCAAAAATTAAGGACAAGACCTGAATATTTCAAATACGAAAATGACGGGGCTTATAATGATGATGAAATAACAAAACAATTCAACGAGTTTCTTGAAGGAGCAAAAAATCTCCCGAATAAAGGCTCAATCCAATGGATAATAAAAAGTAATGATGTTAAAGTCGGAGAAGTACACCTCTGGTGTAATTGGGAAAAGACGCACGAGTGGGAAATCGGCTGGCATTTTTTGCTTGAACATTGGGGCAAAGGTTATGCGACTGAAGCCGCTAAAACCGTTTTACAATATGCTTTTGCGAATTTCCGAATAAACCGAATAATGGCATGTCCAAATGCGGAAAACGCCAGAAGTACAGCATTGTGCGAACGTATTGGAATGATAAAAGAAGGTCATGTAAGAGAGGTAAGGTTAATAAACGGTGTTTATTATGACGAGGCTATCTATGGAATTTTGAAACGCGAGTTCAATCCCGCGAAATAACTTACCGTTCAACATTTGGATTTTCGCAGAGTACGATTTTGATTCATATTTTTTACAGGAGGATTTAAATGAAAATAAAAAAATTATGCTTTGATGAATGTGAACTGCTTAATTCCATTGATAGAAGCGAAAAAATCCGAGCCGCTTGGCATATTAACAAAGATGGCGTAAGGAGTCTCGACTTTACCTACTTAGACATTGACGGTTATGGTTTTTATCTTAAAACTTGTATTGAGATATTACATAAAATCATTTCTTTTGGCGGTATTGTTTACGGTGCATTTGAAGATAACCGAATCGTTGGAATGGCGTCCGTTCTTCCTCTTTCTGGAGAAGCCAATGGATTTAGTGTTTTGTTATCTGTTGATGTATCATCGGAGTATAGACGTAAAAGAATCGGACATTCGTTAATCGACAAGTGTGTGGAGAGCAGTAAATCCGCAGGGTGCATAACCATGCTTGTTGCCGCCAATCCATATGAAAGCACAATAAAGTTTTTCAAAAGCTATGGATTTCTATATATTGAAAATCCGCAAAATAAAACGTTACTCCAAGAGAATTTATATTTTCCGAAGTTTGAGTTTCCGCCGCCATTTGACGGATTAGATGTTGAACAGCCGATATTTTTAGAATTACCATTAAACGAATATCAAGCTAAAGATTACTTTTGTAACCGTATCAC
>WQYZ01000021.1 GCA_009780985.1 Oscillospiraceae bacterium
TAAGTCTTTTTACGCGATTGCGCATCACTGCGCCGCCGTTTTTAGGACTTACGGATATTCCGAGTTTTGACGCGGCATTTTTGTTATAATTTTTCAAAGCGTAAACGACCAAAAAATTATTAGCCGCGTATCTCCCGTTTTTGAACACTTTCGAAAACATATAGCTTTCTTTTATTACTGTTTTTGCGTTCATAATTAATAAGATAACATTTTGCGTCCTTTGGCGCGTCTTCTTGATAAAACTCTGCGTCCGTTGGCTGTGCTCATTCTCTTTCTGAAGCCATGCTCCTTTTGTCTCTGCCTTTTTTTCGGCTGATATGTCCTAATCATTGTTTACACCTCTCTTCAAAATAAATATATAAATATAAATGACATAATAAAAATATAATAAAATAATTTTTACAACGTACTTATTATTATATACAGAATTTTATAGTATTGTCAAGAGATTTTTAGAATTTTTTCGCTTTAATCTAATAAAATTTTTTATTTTATATGTTTTTTGATAATTATTACAATAAAAATTTCAGTCGACTTCCCAGAATCAGGTTAAATTTGTCTTTTTACTTATGTCATATATAAAATAAATCTGTTTTTACATATTTTTAACTTTATTATATATTTAAACTGTCAAAAAAAGACTTGAAAATTTTATTGATATATGATATAATGTAGTTATTATATTTGATTTTAATAAGTCATACAAAAAACTCGGATAAAATAATTTGAACGCTCCGTATGAATTAATAAAACCGGCAAAAAAGAAAATTTTGAAAGAAAAGACGAGATAATTTATGGTGGATTTAAACGCGTCAAAAGATTTAAGCGATACAACAGATAAAATAAAAGAACATATCAAAAAAAATATTGCCGATAAACCCCGAATATATGACTTGTGGTTTGCAAGCATGTCTGTGCTTAGAATGACGGATTCGGTTGTATTCATTTCGGTAGACACGGAAATGCAGCAAAAAACAATCGAAGTAAAATATAAACATCTTATAGAGGAAGCCGTTAAACAACTATACGACTGTGACGGAAAAGTCATTATATATAACACCCAGTACGGCAAAATAACAAGAGAACAGATTGACGCCGACGAAATAAAATTCACGCCAGGTGATGTAATTGAGGCAGATAACGACGGCGATAACAGGCTTATCTTATATTCAAAAAACAGAGGGCTGAAAACTGCGGATAATACTGTTACGGAAGATGAAGAAGGGGCGATAAGCGAATTTATCATCTCAAACAACACAACTAAATTTAAAGGCTCTTTAGGCGATTGGAAAAAAAATTTCAAACTCGATTATACGTTTGACAATTTTGTCGTAGGAAGTTCCAACAGACTCGCATACACAGCCTGCACTGTGGTCGCGCAGTATCCCGCGGATAAATATAATCCTCTTTTTATACACGGACCGTCCGGTATCGGCAAAACCCACCTGCTCTATGCCATTTCAAACGAGTACGTGCAAAGATTCCAAAACACAAGAATTATATATATAACCGGCGAAGAATTTACAAATCAGGTTATAAACAATCTGAGTGAGCCCAATTTCCAGCAGAAAAATCAATACATGCAGAATTTCCGGGAAAATTACAGAAACTGTGATATGCTTCTAATTGACGACATACAGTTTATAGCCGGAAAAAACACAACTCAGGAAGAATTTTTCCACACGTTTAACGCACTGTATAACGGCGGGAAACAAATTATACTGACGTCGGACCGACCGCCGAGAGATATAAAAATCCTCGAGGACAGGCTGAAAAGCCGTTTTGAATCAGGTCTGATCGCGGATATCCAGTCCCCGGATTTTGAGCTCAGGGTCGCGATATTGAAACGTAAATCCGAAGATATGGGCATAAAAATTTCAAACGAAGTCCTGCTTTTCTTAGCCGAAAATATTTCGTCAAGTATAAGGCAGCTTGAAGGGGCTATAAAAAAATTAAACGCCTACGCATATTTAAATAATCTGAACAGTTCAGGAATAACCCTCGAACTTGCCAAAGCCTGCATAGCGGATATATTGTCCGGAACGGAACCTATAAACGTCACTGTCGAAAAAATTCTGAGCTTAGTCGCGCAGACATTCGGCGTTCCGTTAGACGAACTTAAAGGCAGAAAGCGCACAAAAGAAGTGGCTCTTGCAAGAAACGTCGCAATCTACATAATACGCAAAATTACGGATTTATCTCTTCCTGCAACCGGAAGATTCTTCGACAGAGACCATTCCACAATTCATTCGGCAGTCACTACAATAGCGGAAGAAGTCAAGACAAACAACACGTTGAATAATCAGATAGAAGAAATTTCAAAACTCGCAAAAAGCTGATTTTCATATTTATTCGATATTTTGCATAAATATGCACAAAAACGTCGCTTATCAACAGCCTGCATAAATATGCAGAGAGTTATCCACAGAAAATATAAGTTATATATAAGTTATCAACAGTTAAAACATGTTGAAATTGTGGAAAACTTTAAAATGTGTTGAAAAGTTAGAATTATCAACAGGTTATCCACAGAACACTTTATGAACTATATGAATCCAAAGGTTTTAAACATATTTAGAAACAAATTGTACACAGAGAATGTTTTACCGAAACTGTCTGTTATACATAAAGTTTTAGACTTATCCACAATATCTACACCCCTTAATAATAAGACTAATAAATTATATTTATATAATTATATATTATAACAACGCTGTTCTCAACAAAAGTATCCGATTGTTTAAATTGTTAATAATAAAAAATATAAAAACAGAAAGGTTTATTTATAAGTATGAATATTATTTGCAGTAGAGATATTTTAAACGAAGCAGTTACTCCCGCTCTATACGCCATATCGACTAAGAACACGGTTCAGGCTCTCGACGGTTTTCTTTTAATCGCCGATAAAGATTCCGGCATATTGACGATATGCGGTTATGATTTGGAAAAAGGAATAAAAGTTACGGTTTCCGGAGAGGGAATACAAATAATCGACGGAGGAAAGATTAATATAAACGCCGTAAGATTTTCATCCGTAATACGTAATCTTCCTGAAGGAAACGTTTCGATAGAAACAGACGATAATTTCTCAGTGACCATAAAAAGCAACAAAAGCGAATTCACGATTCACGGTATGGATCCTGAATCATATCCGTTAATGCCGGAGCTCAAAGGCGAGAAAAGTTTTAAAATCAGCAGAAAAATATTAAAAAATATGATAGTTTCAACTTTGTTTTCAGTCGCGGCAAACAGTTCGCGTGCGTCTTTAAACGGGGCTTTGTTTGAGATAAAGGATAATCGCATGAACGTCGTAAGCACTGACGGCAACAGACTGTCGCTGAGAAGGAGTTTCGAGGGACTGACTTCAAATTCTCCAAACCCGCCAGAACCTTCAGAAGAATCCGGCAGCCCCTACGAAACTAATATCTCCGATGAGAATGAGAAGTCCGAAGGATTTGAACTTAGTTTTATAATTCCGGGAAAGAGTCTCGCCGAGCTTTTAAAATTGATAGGCGACGAAGAAGAACCTGCCGAGATAGAACTCACAAGAAAACATGTTATAGTAAGCGTTGACAATATAATATATTTTTCAAGATTAATCGAGAGCGAGTTTTTAGATTACAGACGCGCTATAAAAACAGATCCGAGACTTACAGTTGTAATAGACGCGAAAAGTTTTGCAGACAGCGTCGAGCGGGCGGCAGTCTTAACTGAAGACAGACAGAGAACGCAGCTCAGGCTGAGTTTTAAGAAAGAAGACGTTAATATTGAAAATAAAGATAATGCGGGAATTTTACAGATAAAATCAGAAAGTTCAATAGGTAAAGTTTTCGACGAATGCAGTATCGAAATGGACGGTGAAGATTTGGAGATAGGATTTAATCACAGATTTTTGTCCGACGCGCTAAAAGCGATAAGAGGAGAAGAAAAAATATTGCTTAAACTCGAAAGTCCGACAAAATCATTAGTTATTTTGCCGTATAATGGAGATAATAAAGATATAGAAAAAACTATGGACACAGAAAATTCTAAATTCCTGTATTTGGTTCTGCCCGTAAGGCTCCCGGCGTCAAAGGATTAAAATTATATTTGGGAGGATAAAGGTATGTCTGAAAATGCAAAAAAAGTTTATATAGAACCGCTAAAAAGAGAAATAATAAACGGCAAAGTGTATTTAATGGCTGGCGCTTCAACCGGTCATGACGACGTAGTGGGTAATTTACGTTTTATCTTTGAAAAATTTTTAAGAGGTAAACCATGTAAGTTATACGGCGAAAGTGCAAATGTTTATTTTGACGAGGATAGTCCTGAAGTTATGCCGGATTTAAAAATAATCTGCGACAGGAGCAAAATTTATAAAGGAAAAATAAACGGCGCGCCGGATTTAATAATAGAAGTTTTATCTCTTAGAACAAAAGTAAGAGATGCGACAGAAAAAAAAGATTTATATGAAAAAAACGGAGTACGCGAATACTGGATGGTTGACCCTTCAAAAAAAACTGTCGAAGTATATCTATTAAAAGACGGTAAATTTGTTAAGGATTATGTTTATAACAGACTGAGTAAATTTGAAGAATATGATGTAGAAGAAATAGAATCGTCCGGAACTGAAGATGAGAAAAAATTAATTCAGAACAGAATGATAAAAACGTCTTTGTTCGGCGACGATTTGATAATTGATATAGACGATATTTTTTATGATATGATTGAAGATTAAAAATTATTTGAGATTGTGAAAAAAATTATGCAGGTTAAAAATATAAGTTTAACTAACTACAGAAATATCGAAAGCGCAAGCGTAGATTTCTCAGACGGGATTAACATCTTAATAGGCGAGAACGCAAACGGAAAAACAAACGCCGTCGAAGCAATTTATCAGTTTGCGCAGGGAAAAAGTTTCAGGACTAAAAACAATTCGGAATCTATAAGTTTCGACAAAGACGCGTGCGATTTGAATCTTGAATACGTCTGTGAAAAGAATAATAAGACTAACAGAATGAACATAAAATTATATAAAGATAAACTGAAGAAATTTTCATATAACGGAATAGCGTTAAAAAAGACCGCAGAATTTATAGGCAATTTCAGAGCCGTTCTATTTACTCCCGATCATTTGGGTCTTGTGAAAGGAAATCCCGAAAGCCGCAGAAAATTTATAGATATGGCTATAAGTCAGATAAAACCTATATATTTATCTTATTTATTAGATTACGAAAGGGTTCTGTCTCAGAGAAATCATTTAATGCGGTTCATAAAAGAAAGAGGCGAAACGAAAGACAATATAGCTCAGTTTTACGTGTGGACAAAAAAACTTGTAAGGTACTCTGCGATTATAACGAGATACAGGGGAGAATATATAGAGCGTCTCAAAGAGTTTGTGCCGGATTTTTATTTAGGACTTTCAAACGGCAGAGAGAATATAGCTCTCGTGTATGTTTCGCATGTAAATAAAAATAGAACAGATTTCGGGGATTTTAATAATTTTGAAGTGTGCGAAAAGTTATACGACGAAGTTTTCGCGCAGTGCAACAGGGAAGAACTCGCGTACGGTTCCACTTTATACGGTCCGCACAGGGACGATTTGTACATAGAAATAGAGGGGAAAAACGCCCGCGCCATAGCGTCGCAGGGACAGCAGCGTTCGGCGGTTCTGGCATTGAAACTCGCAGAAGGGAATATATCGAAAATATCTCACGGGGAATATCCTGTGTTTTTGTTCGACGATATATTGTCCGAGCTTGACCGAACAAGACAGGACTTTATATTAAGACATTTAGAGGACAGGCAGGTTATAATAACATGCTGCAACAGTGAGCTTCTGAAAGGCATAAATATATCGAAGATTATAGAGGTAAAAGAGGGCAGGTTCAGCTGATTTATGGATAATTTAACGAATGAACAAAATGAACAAGCAGCAATCAAACAAGATAAAAGACTGTTTATGGGCAAAATAATAATTATCTGCGTAGCTGTGATAAATATTTTGCTGGCTCTTTTAACCGCTGTTGCTAAAATTGATTTTGAGCCTATGATTATTCAGATTATATTTTCTGTTGTACTAATTTCAAGAGTAGCATGGTTCAGATATTTTTTCGCAATCGGAGCGGTAATAAATGTTATTCAAAGTATTTATTCTCTTACGGCGAATAATGCTGTTTTGCCTACATTTACATGGAAAGTTATTGTTTTATTAATAAGTTTGGTGTATTTAGCAAGCAGTATCATGCTTTTCATAAGTAAATGCGTAAGAGAATATATGCGCGATAAAAAGAATGGATAATAGAGACTGGGGGTAAATTTGTGTTTATAACAACGAAAGAAAAATCAATACGGCAGAAAAATATAATCGGCATATTCGACTTGGATAATGCAACAGTGTCAAGTGTCACTAAAAATTTTCTGAGCGCGGCGGAAAAGGCAAGTAAAATAACGGGAACCGATATACTGCCCAAGTCGTTTATTTTAACCAACAGTAATAATATATTCAACAGGCTGAAAAATATTAAAAGAAATAAATCAAATAATAAAAAATCTGATAAATCTAAAAAGTCAAATGATTTTAAAATATACTTTTCATCCCATGTTTCAGGTCACATAAGCAAATAAAACTGCGTTTTTGAAACTTTGTATTTAAACATATCAACAGACATAGACTGTGGATATGTTGGAAAACGGCATATACAGTAGATATAAAATAATAAAATTTCGGAGGAATTGTTTTTTTAATGAGTGATATAAAAAATTTAGAAGATGCAATTAGTAATGAAAAAATAAACGAGTATACAGAGGGCGATATTCAGGTTCTCGAAGGGCTTGAAGCTGTGAGGAAACGTCCCGGAATGTACATTTCAAACACGTCGCAGAGAGGTCTGCACCACTTGATTTATGAAATCGTGGATAATTCCATAGACGAAGCTCTCGCGGGCAGGTGCGACAGGATTGTGATTACTTTTAATAAAGACGGTTCTATATCGGTTGAGGATAACGGAGAGGGAGTCCCTGCGGGTATTCATCCCAAAATGGGCATACCCACAGTCGAGGTGGTGTTCTGTATTCTGCACGCGGGAGGAAAATTCGGCGGAAATGGATATAAAATAGCCGGAGGGCTTCATGGAGTGGGCGCATCTGTCGTAAACGCTTTGAGCGAGTGGATGGAGATAGTCGACTGTTACGGCGGATATAAATATACGGAACGCTTTGAAAGAGGAAAAGTGGCGAGGGAACTTGAAAAAATCGAAAAGACAGATAAACATGGATTATTTGTCACATTTATGCCTGATAAAGAAATATTTGAATCGGTAGAGTTTGATTATCAGACTGTGTTAAACAGAATGAGAGAGCAGGCGTTTTTAAATGCGGGTTTAACTATAGAAATGTTTGACTACAGGGAAAATATTGCTGATTTGGAAATATCGAGCGACTATGAAAAAAATGAAATCGAAGATGAAAAAGCGGAACATCCGCAGGAAAGTCCGGACAGGCATAAAATATTGCGGTACGACGGCGGGATAAAGAGTTTTGTGGAGCATATAAACAAGATAAAACGCAGCGAGGTTTTACACAGCGATGTAATATATCTTTCGGGTAAAAAAGACACTTCGTTTGCTGAAATCGCTTTTCAGTACAACGATTCATATAACGAGACTATTTTAAGCTTTGCAAACAACATGAGCACAATAGACGGCGGAACTCATGAAACCGGATTTAAAACAGGATTATCCAAGGCGTTCAACGATTACGCGAAAAAATATAATATATTAAAAGGCGACGAAAAAAATCTGTCCGGCGAGGATGTCCGCGAGGGGATTTCAGCCATTGTCTCCGTCAAGCTGCAGGACGCGCAGTTTGAGAGTCAAACTAAAGTCAAATTGGGAAACTCAGAAATCAGGACTTTTGTGGATAATCTTGTCGCTGAAAAACTGTCCGAATATCTTGAAGAAAATCCGGCGACTGCGAAAACGATACTCGAAAAATCAGTGCTTGCCGCAAGAGCAAGGGAAGCCGCAAGAAAAGCAAGAGAATTGACGAGGCGCAAATCTGTGTTGGAAAGCGGGTCGCTGCCCGGACGTTTGAACGATTGTCAGGAGAGAGACGCCGAAAAGACGGAATTATATTTGGTCGAAGGCAATTCTGCCGGCGGTTCGGCGAAAGACGGCAGGGATTCAAAATATCAGGCGGTTCTGCCTCTGCGCGGCAAAGTTTTAAACGTTGAAAAGAGCCGTTTGGATAAAGTTTATGCAAATACGCAGTTAATCCCGATAATACAGGCGTTGGGGACGGGAATAGGCGAGGATTTCAGCCTTGATAAATTGAGATACGGTAAGATAATAATAATGAGCGACGCCGACGTTGACGGCGCGCATATAAAGACGCTGCTGCTGACGTTTTTCTTCAGGCATATGCGTCCGCTGATAGACAACGGACATATATACGCGGCGCAGCCGCCTCTGTATAAAGTTTACAGAGGCAAACAGGAGAGATATGCTTTTTCAGATGAGGAGCGCGACAGACATATTGCCGATCTCGGCTCAAATTCTGAGGCGCAGAGGTATAAAGGTTTAGGGGAAATGAATGCGGAGCAGTTATGGGAGACGACTATGAATCCTGAGACGCGGACTATATTCAAAGTGAACGTCGAGGACGCGATGCTCGCGGACGAGACTTTCGCGATTTTGATGGGCGATAAAGTGGAGCCAAGGCGCGAGTTTATAGAGATGAACGCGAAGTACGCGAACAATCTGGATTTTTAGAAGTTTTATAAATAGGTATTCGGAAAATTTATATTAAGTACAGAAAGGAATAGTATATGGATATTTATATGCCGATGTCAACGACTGACAGACATAATGATATGATAAGTACATTTGTCGGAGATATCCTTCCGTTAAAGAGGAAGAAAGAAATTTATGCGTTACAAAGCGATTGTGCATTAGTTCATTGGGGTGAAAGAAAAGAACCTACAAATTTGGCTCTTGTTAATATATCTGAAATAGAAGATATTGTCAAGTTTACAGAATTTACGATAGAATATCTGGACTATATTCAACCGGATTTTATGTTATTCAAAGATAATCCATACTTGAAAAACAGTAAAGGATTACGAACGGCGGGGCAGCCTGATTTAATAGTGGAAGTATGGTCTGAGAGCAACTATAAGGCAGAGCGCGAACTCAAATGGAATCTGTACGCAACTTCGGATATAACCGAACATTGGTATATTGAACAAGACTCGAACAGTGTGCAATGCTATATGGGCAGCAAGCAACTTCCAAGTCAATGTTTAACGAAAATATTAAGAACACAGAAAGGTCTTGAGTTTGATTTGCGCTATTTAGCCATTGAAAATTAAGAAAATTTATATTTGTTGGAGGATTCTTATGCACTTAGGCTCGATTTACTTAATAGCCAATGATTTTAAAAAATCAATTATATTTTATGAAAAATTACTTGATATGTCTGTGACAAGTGAGAATAAAGATAGATTTGCACAATTCGTTTTTGAGGGACATAATATTGCAATTTTGAACGGTCATTTTGATACAAAATATCCTGATAAGATAGTTTATAAAGGTGAATGTACTAACTTTTTTGATGGTGCACAAGATAAAGCACTTGCACTGAATACCCATAAATTTGTGTTTAATTTTTGGGACGAAGATTTACGGGCAGAGTATAAACGAATAAGTGGATTAAATATAACTGAAAATCTAAGTAAAATAAAATATTTTTGCTATGTTAGTCCGTATTATTACTTTCACTTGACCGATCCTGACGATAATATTATTGAGGTAACTGGAAACTATACACCAGAAAAAGGCGAATTTGATTAATTGAAATAATATTTGATAATAAGCATTTTCTTATGGAAATTGTGTATTTTACGGAATATATCACACAGGTAAATTAAATTATGGATTATGAAAATTACATCGAGCTATACGAGGCAGTATATTTTTTCGACAGAATTAATTGTTTTGGCTATAATAAAATACCGTTGCAGATAAATAGTCAAGAAATTGAAAAACTTGGGATAAGCGAAAGCATATATAAAGCGGTTATCAGAATACTGGCTGTAAACAAACTGCTTGATTGGAACGGGAATTATTTTGTGCTGACAAATGAAAATAAAGAAAAGTATCAGTATATTCTTGATAACATAATTAATAAAAAAATTAAGCACTATACGGAAATGTTTGATAAAGCGGTTGACGAATCCAAGTATTTTTTTGACGGCATCAGCGAGTTGGAGTACGAGATTTATTCAAGGTGCGATTTTCAGATAACATTCGAAACAGGAAAAGAAGCAGCTAAATATATAAATCTATCTAATAAAAAAGTGCTGGAATTAGGCGGAAACAGCGGGGGTTTAGGAACAGCCCTTTTAACGGAGAACAAAGATTGTCTTTATACGGTTGTTGACAAAAAAATACCGTGTATGGTAGGGAATGAATTTAAAAAATCAAATAAAGTGAATATTAAATTCATAGAAGGTAATGTTTTTGAATTGGCGTTATCAGGCGAATTATACGATTATATTATAATAATGAATCTGCTTCATGATTTTGACGATATGAAATGCTTGAATATTTTGCGTAACTGCGTAAAATATTGTGACAGCAATACAAAATTTCTGATAATTGAAGATATTCTGACAGGCGAATTTGAACCTGAAGAAGTAATAATGCACGGATTGAGGCTATCCGTTAATTGCAGAGGCGGTAAACAGCGAACAATAGAAGAGTTTGTAAGTTTATTTTCAAATATAAATTATAAACTTGAAAAAATAATAAAACTGAATAATATTCACACTATGCTGGTTATAGAGGCTTTTTAATGAAATAATAGGGGGTAAAAAATGGAAAATGGAAATATTGTTTTGCTTAATGGTGTAACAGGCGCAGGGAAAAGTACCCTGTCAAAAGAACTCCAAGCCGCATTTGATGAGCCATATTACTATGTCGCATTAGATACATTTAATGATGTTTTATGTCCGTTTATGGCAGGTAAAGGGAAATTTCAAGACCCCGAAATAATGAATAAAGCTGTGTCTGTAATGCACTTGTTGATTCGCGATTTTTCACAAAAAGGATTGAATGTTGTTGTAGACCATATTTTATGTGATTATGGTAATTGGTTCATTGACTGTATTAATGTTTTACATGAATATCCAGTAATGTTTGTTCGGGTTGATTGTGACCGCGATGAGTTATTTAAAAGAGCACGCAATCGTGGATATACAACCCCAGAGCGGTTAAATCAGATTGACCAACAATTAGCAAAAATTCATAAACATGGTATATATGATGTTATGGTAAGCACTTCTGCAAATACAACAGAGGAAAATGTAATGACGATAAAACAGGCATTATCGAATCGTAATGAATGGACTGCATTTAAACAGTTGAAACAAATAATTGATAAAAAGGATTATAATAAAATATGAAAATCGCGACGCTTACTTTAAATCCTGCGCTTGACAGGACAATGTATTTCGGCAAAGACGTGAAAATCGGCGCGTTAAACAGAGCGGTCGCGCCGTCTTTGACGACGGTCGGCGGAAAAGGGACAGACGTGTCGTGCGTGTTTAAAATATTGGGTGCTGAATCGACTGCGTACGGATTTATCGGCGGCGACAACGGTAATTTGTTTTTGAAACTGCTTGAGCCGCATAATATCAATACAGACTTCACCCGCACAAAATGCAATACGCGAATGAACGTCAAGATTATATCCGGCGACGGAGAGCCGACGGAGTTTAACGAATCCGGCGGTCCGGTTGATAAAGAGGAAAAAGAAGACATTTTAAATAAGATAAAAAATATCATAGAAGAAGTTGAATTTTTCTTTATGGGCGGATCTGTGCCTCCGGGAATGGAGAAGAGCATATACAGGGATATAATAAATCTCGGCGGCGGTAAGATTAAATTTATAATAGACTGCGACGGCGAGGCGTTGAAACTGTGCATGTCAAATGCGAAAAAGCCGTATATAATCAAACCGAATCAGTTCGAATTGGAACAATATACCGGTAAAAAGTTTGATTTGGATAATAATTTTGACATTGAAATAGAAAAAGTCAAACAGGAGGCAAAGATAATTTATGACGACACAGGCGTGACAATTTTATGCACTCTCGGCGAGTACGGGGGACTGTACTGCGGCGCGGAGGGCGTATATTACGTCAGGTCGCCGAAAGTGGAAGTAAAGGGATTTACCGGAGCGGGAGACACATTTTTGACTGCGTTTATCGCAGTGTACTTCGGATTGTGCGAATTACCAGATGTAAATCGCGAAAATCTTGCGGAAAAGTCTCTTGAATTTGCCGTTGCCGCTTCGACCGCGAAAGTCACAAAACCGGGTACGGAATTTGCGACAGTCAGCGAGATGATAGAGATGTATGAGAGAATTTCAGGAGAGAAAAATAAATGAATAAGCCTAAAATAAATTTAAAATATAAAGACACTGTGTTTACAAAATATTTCAGCGATAAAAACAGGCTTATAGAAGTTTATAACGCGATAAACGGAACGAATTACACACCTGATGTAAATTTATCAATAAATACGCTTAGAAATGTGCTTTATCTTGGAAGATACAACGATATATCGTTTACGCTTGACAATAAATTAGTCGTGCTTATAGAACATCAGTCTACAATAAATCCGAATATGCCGTTAAGATTTTTATTATACCTTGCTCGTTTATATGAAATTATAATTGACGATACGAATCTGTTTACAGACGATTTGGTAAAAATGGAAACGCCTGAATTTTATGTTTTTTACAACGGGGAAAATAAAAAAATTGAAGATGAGAGCGAATTAAAACTCTCGGATTCGTTTAAAGATAAGAGTAAATGTCAAATTGAACTGATTGTAAAAGTATATAATATAAATAAAGGGCATAGTGAAAATCTGCTTAATAACAGCGGGTCATTAAATGAATACGCGATATTTATAGCAAAGATACGAGAAAATATAAAAAATGGTATAATTAAAGAAAAAGCGATAGAAAATGCAATTACATATTGTATAAACAATAATATAATGTGTGAATTTTTAAAAGAGTATAGTGGGGAGGTAATCAATATGTTGACAGCGGAATTTGATATAGATAAATACGGGGAGGCAATGAGAAAAAGCGGTGAAAGAAAGGGGATTGAAAAAGGGATTGAAAAAGTTGTTTTAAATGCAATAAAAAAGAATATGCCTATAGAAGATATAGCGGATATGACAGGTTTAACTGTTGATGAGATAAATAAACTTAAGCATAAAAATAAAGTAAGAGAATAAATAATTATATTATAACATAAATCAAGAGGAGTAACATGGATTCAACTTACGAAAATCAAAAAATTATCGACGTGGAAATAGACAAGGAAATGAAAAAATCTTTTCTGGAATATTCGATGTCGGTTATAATTGCAAGAGCGCTGCCCGACGTCAGGGACGGGTTTAAACCTGTTCACAGGCGCATATTATACGCTATGTACGAGGATGGGCTTACTTATAATAAACCGTACAGAAAATCCGCGACTACGGTCGGAAACGTTCTGGGACGTTATCACCCTCATGGGGACATGGCCGTTTATGACGCTATGGTAAGAATGGCGCAGCCGTTTTCGCTTCGATACCCGTTAATCGACGGACAGGGCAATTTCGGAAACGTCGACGGAGACGGACCGGCGGCATACAGATACACCGAGGCGAGAATGAACCGTCTGTGTGAGGAAATGATGACAGATATAGAAAAAAACGTCGTCGATAATGTGCTTAATTTTGATAATAAACTTGAAGAACCCGTCGTACTGCCGTCAAGATTCCCTAATCTTCTCGTAAACGGCTCAATGGGTATAGCCGTCGCTATGGCGACGAATATCCCGCCGCATAATCTCGGCGAAGTCGTTGACGGCGTAATTGCCGTTATAGAAAATCCGGATTTATCGGTTCTTGAACTGATGAAATATATAAAAGGACCGGATTTTCCCACTTACGCGTCTATTTATGGCACTTCGGGAATTATCGAGGGATATATGACAGGCAGGGGAAAAGTTACCATAAGGGCAAAAGCTGAAATCGAAGAGTATAAAAAAACGCACAGAATAATAGTGACTGAGATTCCGTATCAGGTAAACAAAGCAGGTCTTGTAGCAAGTATGGCTGATTTAGTCAAAGACAAGAGAATAGACGGGATAACGGATATACGCGACGAAAGCGGCAGAGCCGGAATGAGAATTGTCATAGATTTAAGAAGAGACGTAAATCCTCTTGTAATATTAAATCAGCTGTATAAATTCTCACAGTTGCAGGACACTTTTGCAATGAATATGCTTGCGCTTGTAGACGGCGAACCTAAAATTTTAAATCTAAAGCAGATGATTGAATATTATATCAAGCATCAGGTTGACGTTGTGACGCGGCGGGTTAAATTTGATTTGGAAAAAGCCAAGCAGAGAATGCACATCTACGAAGGTTTAAAAATCGCGCTTGACAATATAGACGAAGTTATAAATATAATCCGTTCCAAAAAAACAGTCAGCGAGGCAAAACAGGCGTTGATACAAAGATTCGATTTTTCGGACGCGCAGGGTCAGGCGATTGTGGATTTGCCTTTGGGCAGACTGTCCGGGTTTGAAATAGAGAAAATAATAGAAGAATTGGAAAGACTCACAAAATTAGTTGAGGAATTAACCGGTATTCTGGCGGACCCGAATTCCATAAACAGAATAATAAAAGACGACCTGCTTGAAATCAAACGCAAATATAACGACGAAAGACGAACTGAGATAATTCCGAACGAAGACGAAATATTTACGGAAGATTTAATAGACAGGGAAGAGTGCGTCGTGACAATGACCGAAGCGGGATATATAAAACGCCAGCCGGCAAACGCGTATCAGGCTCAAAGACGCGGCGGAAAAGGCATATCGGCAATGGGCACAAAAGAAGACGATTTTGTGACGGATATGTTCGCGTCAAATTCGCACGATATGCTTTTGATGTTTACGAACAAAGGCAAAGTATACGAGAAAAAATGCTATGAAATTCCGGCGTCTTCCAGAACGTCAAAGGGCATGAATATGGTAAATCTTTTGGAGCTCGGCGAGGATGAAAGCGTCTCTACCATAATTCCTGTGTCTGACAAAAACGACAAAGGCTATCTGTTCATGGTGACAAAAAACGGCGTCGTAAAACGCACGCGCCTGTCTGAATACTCAAGAATAAACAGAAACGGCAAGATAGCAATAAATCTTGACGATGGAGACGAACTCGCATTTGTGTTAAGAACCAGCGGCGGCGACGAAATATTTATTGCGGCGACGAACGGACTCGGCTTAAAGATCCATGAAAACGCGGTAAGGGTTATGGGCAGGACGTCGAGGGGAGTCAGAGGGATAAGACTTGCGAAAGGCGCGTTTGTCACGGGAGTCACTGTCAATTCGGGTAATTCGGACTTGGATGGAGAAGATGAAGCCGAAGAATTTGAGGATACAACAGATATTGCAGAAACAGAAGAAAGCGAAACCGATGAAACCGAAGATACGGAATCAGCCGAAGGCGAAGAGACTGACGAAGAGGAAGTGACTATTGACAATAATGTTTTGACGGTTATAACAATCACAAAAAACGGTTTCGGAAAACGCTGCGAGTTTGACAGATTTACAAGGCGGAATCGCGGCGGCAAAGGCATGACATGCCATAAAATCAACGAAAAGACAGGCGAACTTGTCGGAGCTTTAAGCGTATATGAATCTGATGATATAATGATGATTACAGACGACGGGACAATGATAAGAACGCCCGTATCCGGCATACCTGTTTATAACAACAGAAGTTCCGCAGGGGTTAAAGTTATGAAAACGGCAGAAGGAGTGTCTGTGAAGTCGTTTATAAGAATAGCCGCCGAAGATAAAGAGGACGAAGAAGAAAATGATATTGAAGAAAAAGTAATAGAAAATGAAATCGGGGAAATAGGCGAAACAGATGTAAATTTCGTTGAACCTGAAGAATTTTATGAAGAAATTGAAGGATTTGAAAAAATTGACACAAATCAGGATAGCGAAGACGGTGAGTAAAAAATGGAACTTGGAATAAGTATTTACGGCATATCGCGAAAAATTATGACTGGCGAAATGTCGCCGGAAAAAGGCGTGGAATGGCTTGCCGAAACGGGAGCCGAAGTTATAGAAATCGTGCCGTTCGGCATTGATATCGTCGAAAATAAAAATCTCGCGGCTGAATTAAATAAAATTGCGAAAGAAAACGGCAGCGTAATCGCAAATTATTCTCTTAACGCAAATTTTTTGATGTTGAACCATGAAGATTATAATCTGGAATTTGAGAGAGTGAAGAAGCATATAGACGCGGCGGCAAAACTCGAAGTAAAAACTATGCGCATAGATTCGAGCAGTTACAGAAGAAAACCGGAAGATAATACAATCGAAAATTTTATGTCGGATTTGTCCGTAATCGCGGAAGTGTATGATAAATTATGCGGTTACGCAAAACAATATAATATTACGGTGCTGCTCGAAAATCACGGATTTCATATAAACGGTTCCGACAGAGTGGGAATTGTGCTGAATCAGATTGAACAAGAAAAAATCGAGAATTTTTCCTGCCAGCTTGATATAGGCAATTTTCTGTGCGTTGACGAAAATCCCGAGGTTGCGGTAAAACGTCTGATAAATAAAGCCGGTGCGATTCACATGAAAGATTTTTATATCAGGGACGAGGACTGCGACCCCGGAGACGCAACACAGTTCGACTGTTCAGGTGCGTGGTTTCGCTCACAGCATGGTTTGTATCTGCGCGGCTCTATTCTCTGTCAGGGGGATATGCGTATCGGCAAAATAGCGGCGCTAATAAAACAGTCTGGATTTGACGGGAATATTTATTTAGAATACGAGGGAATGGAAGATTGTTTCTACGGAACAAAAGTCGGATTCGAGAATATGAAAAAATTACTGGGGAAATAAAACATGGACTATACAGAATTAAACCGCAAATACGAGTATTACCGCGCGAATAAACATCTGATTCCGCCTGAAGTGACAGAAAAGTAAAAGTATGAACGCGCGTTTATTGTCGAATATACGCACAATTCAACCGCTATTGAGGGGAACACGTTTTCACTTATAGAGACAAAACTTATTCTTGAAGATAAAGTATCGGTGGGCGGGAAAGACCTTCGGGAAACTTTTGAAATCACAAATCACGCGAAAGCGTTTGACTATGTAAAAAAATGCGCGGCGGACAGCAAGCCGCTTGATGAAAATACTGTCAAAGATATTCATCAGATATTGATGGAGAATATTTTTCAAGGCGGGATTTACAGAAACATAAATGTGAGAATAACCGGTGCGGGGTTTCAGCCTCCTGAACCAAACGAGATGTATATTCATGTAAAGAATTTTTTTGCGGATATGCCGTATAAAAAAAATATGTTGCATCCGATTGAATTTGCATCGTGGACACACGCGGAGTTTGTTCGCATACACCCGTTTGCAGACGGAAACGGCAGAACATCAAGAATGATTATGAATTATCAGCTTATGTCGGACGGCTGGCTTCCCGTTTCAATAAACAAAGAAGACAGACTTAATTATTATAAAACTCTTGAAACATATGCAATCGACGGGAATCTTGAGCCGTTTGCAAATCTGACGGCGGAATTGGAAGATAAAGAACTTGACTAGATGATTGAGATTATACGGCAGATTGTTAAATAATGCGTATAGGTAAATAAAATTTATATTTTGAATAGGATTAAAAGTAATGAACAAGATATATGAACGGCTATTATATGAAACAAATATTGATATTGAAAATATAAAAAATAAATTTTATATAGTAAAATCTTTAGCCGAAAATATGCTGACAATTACGCAATTTGAAAAAGGCTTTCTGCTATTTGAGGCAAATGAAAATTATATTCCTATGATTTACGAATATATAAAAAAATATAAAGATAATTTATTCACACCTACGGCTATCGAATTTTTTAATTCTAAATTCCGGGTGTGCGATGAAAATAATCCGTTTAAATATATATATGGTATAGATGATATAAAAAATTTAAATACTGATTGTATTTTATCTTCCACTTTTAGAATAGATATTTCTTCCGTTAAGCCAAGCATGACCGACAAATTCGATAATTATTATTCCAAAAACATAAACAATGATTTGTTATATTTCGGTACAATCATAAGTGGCGAAATAGTGTCATTGACAAATACACATCCTAACGAATTAAACTTTAAGGCAGTTTCGCTGTCGTATGAAACTTTACCAGAACATAGAAATAAAGGGTATGCAAAATCAAATACTGCGGCGATTATCAAGCATCTTTTAGCAAATGATTTTGCTGTTGTTTACGACGCTGGGATAAACAATATTGCTTCAATCAAAACCTGCGAAACTTTGGGGTTACAACGATATGGTTGTCAATTGGCTTTCTTTGCATTATAAACATTTTCTTCGCTTCGCCGTTTCGCTTGACGAGTAGTATATTGATTACATAAATTTAAAAGGGGGATTTTTTACATGAGCGAACATACACATAACAGCGACTGCGTTTTCTGCAAAATAATAAACGGGGAAATTCCGTCGAGAAAAGTATATGAAGACGATAAAATTCTTGTGTTTCACGATATAAATCCGTCAGCCCCGGTGCACATATTATGCGTGACAAAAATTCATATAGATTCGCTGAACGAAGTGAACAGCGAAAATATATCTTATGTCTCGCATATCTTAGAAAAAATACCTGAATTTGCGAAATCTTTCGGGATTGACGGCGGTTACAGGGTTGTCACAAATATAGGCGAGGACGGCGGACAGTCTGTGAAACATCTGCATTTTCACGTTATCGGCGGGAAAAAACTTGGGTATATAGGATAATAGAGGCGAAATTTCACGGAGGTGAAATTATTTATGGCGAAAACAGAAAAAAAAGAACTTGAAACCCTCAGTCCTAAAATATTGGACGAGAAAATAAAATCCGGCAAAATCGGGGGAATATACTGTCTGTTCGGCGATGAAGAATATATGGTTGACTATTACATAAAAAGATTTTTAGATGTATCGAAATCTGACGGAGAATTTGACCGCGCCGTTTTTGACGCCGACAGTTTTGACGTAAATGCGTTTAAAGATATGATAACTTCGTATCCTGTTTTAAGCGAATACAAAATCGCGGTTGTGAAAAATGCCGGCGATATAAAATTCAGGAGCGGCGAAAAAGACGAATTGGTCGGGACTTTGTCGGATTACGCGGACGGTATAAAAGATTACGCGTGCGTTATATTTAAATATAAAGTCTTTGCCGAATCGGAAAAACCGGAAAAATCTGAGAAAACAAAAAGAAACAGCAAAAGTCTTGTCGGATTTTTAAAAGAAAACGCAGAGCTGTTCGAATTCAAAGAAAACAGTCCGGCAAGTATGGCAAAATGGATAAAAAAAATATGCGCGTCCGAAAATATTGAAATATTGGATGACAACGCCGAATATATTTTAAACAGAACCGAAATGAAAATGTACCCGTTGAAAAACGAGCTTGATAAACTGATATGCCTCGCAAAATCCGAAAACCGGAATTTAATTTCAAGAGAGGATATAAATAATTTAATCACAAAAAAAATCGATATCGAGGCATTTGAACTTACAAATGCAATTCTGGATAAAAAATATGATAAGGCATTCGAGAGTTTAGAAAAGTTCAGATATTTCAAGGAAGAGCCCGTCAATATTTTAGCACAGCTTTCCCGGTATTTCAGCGATTTGATGCCGGTTAATATCGCGATGTCATCGGGAATACTGGATAATATCTCAATATCTAAGAAAACCGGAATACATGAGTATAAAGTCAAACTGACTATGCAGGCTTTGAGAAAATATAAAAATCCGTCTGAATTTATAAATAAATCGTTGAATCTGTGCCGCGAGTGCGACGTAAAATTAAAGAGCACGCAGCTGCCTGATTATGATTTGTTAGAAAATTTAATATTTAGTATATCGCAGTTGTAGATTTGTTTAAAAATATTGATATATAATTATAAAAAGTACTTAAAATAAGTAGGAAATTTATATTTTCGGAGGGTGAACCATCTTGGAATATGTTGTTGAAAAAGAAATTTCACAAGATTCAATAAACCAAATTGTTGCAATAGCAGAGGATTATACGAAAGATTTTTTCACAGAGAACTATCCTGAAGATATGAGGATTGACATGAAATTTCAAAGAGCAGTTATTTTGAAAAACAACTCAAGAATTGTATCATGTATCGTTTTCACCTGTTTGGATGGGAGTCCTCATATTACACTTATGGCAACAAAGCGGGATTACAACAACAAAGGTTATGGTAAATTGTTAATGCAATATTTTGTAGAATATGTTTCAGAATTAGGGTTTAACAGTATAGAGCTATATACTTTCTCTCCCGAAACAAGACCTATATATACCGCGACCATTAAATTTTATCAGAGCGTTGGCTTTGAGGTACAACGGGAACACAAGGATTTATGGGGAATTGGAACAACGACACTAAAGATGAGAAAAAACTGGTAACGCACAAAATAAGCATTTTCTTCAGCCTCAAAGAAACAAAAAATATGACAAGTTATGGTAAAAAATTAAGATAATGGCAAATAAAATTAAAATAAAAGAAACGATAATAGTCGAGGGAAAATACGACAGAATAAAACTGAAGTCGATTGCGGACGCAAACATTATAACGACAGACGGCTTTAAAATATTCAATAATTCCGAAAGGCAGGCTTTAATAAGAAATATTGCCAAGAAAACAGGGATTATTGTTATGACTGACTCAGATACGGCTGGGAGAAAAATCAGAAATTTTATAAAAAACTGCGTAAAAAGCGGCGAAAGCGGTGATAATGCTGATAACGAAAACAGTTCAAATATATTAAACGTATATGTACCTAAAATTCTTGGGAAAGAGAAACGAAAAACATCTGCGTCTAAAGAAAATCTTCTGGGTGTCGAGGGAACAGACAAAGATATATTGATTAATGTTTTAAATAAATTCGGAGTATTGATGGAAAAAGAGAATATTAACGATATAAAAAAAATAACGAAAACAGATTTCTATGAAGATAAACTTACCGGAAGCGAAAATAGTTCCGACAGGCGAAAATGTCTGTGCAAAATGCTTGATATTCCGCATATGTCTTCAAACGCTCTCGTGGAAGCCGTAAATATTCTGGTAGGCTATGATGAATATAAAAGATTAGTAAATGAAATAAACGATAGGTGAAACCATTCGCTGTTTGTCTATTATGCACAAAAATTTTTGTTTTTATTGTGCATAATTCTAAATATTACTTTATTTATTCTATGAATGTTGATTATGTAAAAAATTAATGATATAATATCTGTATAAAAATTTCACCTGAACTTCAGTTTTTAGTAAAATATAAAAAATAAGGAGCTTTTATTTATGAAAAAAATGCAAGAAATGCGGAAAATCATCGCGCTGTGTCTGACCTTGGTGTTTATGTGCGCAAGCGTAGCGGGATTTTCAGGGTGCGGGAAAAAGAACACAGATGATAAGGGAGCGATTTTGACGATATATCTTGCCGGCGACCCGTCGAATCTGAACCTCGACCCGGGGAAAATGATTTATTCAAGCGAAGAAGTAAAATACTTAGGCTTAATCTACGAAGGTATGATGACAATGGACGAAAACGGCAGATTACAAAAAGGAATATGCAAAAGTTATACTATAACGGACGATGATGCAAACGGCGTTTATAAAATAGACTTTACGCTGAAAGATACAAAATGGAGCGACGGAATACCAGTTACGGCAGACGATTTCGTCTATGCATGGAAACGTATTCTCGACCCGGCGTTTGCTTCTCCGGCAGCTCCGCTTTTATATGACATCAAAAACGCCCGTTCCGTTAAAAATGGGGATATGACTGTGGACGATCTGGGAGTTGTCTCTCTTGATACAACACTGCTTGAGGTTACTTTTGACCACAAAATAGACTATAATAAATTCCTTGAGAATCTTGCGAGCATATCGCTTGTTCCGCTCAGAGGAGACACTATAGACCCCGCGCCCAACGATTGGGCGAAAAAGCCTCTTACGCTTTTAACGGACGGGCCGTTTAAAGTAACGCAGATGGATTATAATAAAACCACGACATTGGAACGTTCTACATATTATCTGCTTTCGAAAGACGAAACCAATATATTCAAATATGTAAAACCCTACAGAATTGTTCTCGACTTCTCAAGAACCCTTGACCAGCTTACGGACGCGTATGCGGCAGATAACGGCGATATATTCTATCTGGGCAATGTTCCGCCGGCAAAATATGCCGATTATCAGAGCAAAGCGGTTCTGAAAGATTTGCTTTCGACATACTCCTATCACTTTAACGTAAACAATCCGTTGTTCAGTAAACCGGAAGTAAGAAAAGCCCTCTCGATAGCCCTTGACAGAAATCAGATAGCGTCAATAGTGGGCTTGGGAGTAAAACCTGCAACCGGAATAGTTCCAACCGGAATAATCGATACTACTACGACGACATATTTCAGAGAAGTCGCCGATAAAAACGGTCAGTTAATAAATCCAGCCGGAGATATGGCTACCGCGAAGTCTTTATTACAGACTGCCGGAGTTACAAGCGGCTCGTTTGAACTGAAATTCAGAGACAATGACACAGAAAAAGCGGTTGCGGATTATGCGGTAAGCGTCTGGCAGCAGCTTGGGTTCACAGTTACCGAAACCCCGATGAAAGGCGTGCAGTACGGCGACGATATATACAATACAAACTACGACGTTATCGGATATGACGACCAGGCGCTTGGAGTTGACGCATTCTCCGTACTCGCTCCGTTTGCAAAATCGTTCTGCGGAAACGTAATAACGTTCGGAAACGAGGGCGCATCGACTGTTTCGCCGTATATCACAGGTTTCCAGAACGATGCTTATGACAGCATGATAGAAGATGTTTTCTCAACCGACAACGATAACGCTGCGCGCACGCAGAAACTGCACGACGCAGAAAAGGCTTTGGTTGATTTAGCGCCTATCGCGCCGTTATACTTTAACACAAGTATAAACATCACAGATAAGATAAACGGATTAAGTTATTCAAAATTCGGATATACGGTATTTACAAAAGCAAATCTCCCCAACTATCAGCAGTACGCCACGTCAGATACAACTGCGGCGGCTGCGGCAGACACAACGACGTAATTAAACAAATATAAAACCAACGGCTGACGATTTCGTCAGCCGTTGGTTTTTGCAGAGTTTAAATTTTCATATACATATTGATTGCGCTTTTATTATCGCCCTCCGGTATCTTTATAATACCATTGTGATAAGCATAGTGCATAATAATAATTCTAAAACCGCATATGTTATTTATTGTAGCCGCTTTGGCTTTATCAGCAAGTCTCGCCGGCACAGACTTCATCAGGATTTCATATGTTTTATTGTAGATATTTTCCCATTCTGCATATAAACTTTCATCGTCAATAATATCGCAAAGAGCGGAAAACTGCCGATTTTGACTTTCATCAAAAACAGGAAAATCTATTTTTATCATGTCGCCTGTGAACGTTATTACTTTATTTTGAGCAAGCGAGTCGGCAATTTTGCTCTCCAATACGTCAAGAGACGGTTTTGTCCGATTATTTCTTATTATGTCGGTAAGTAAAGCTAAACCGTCGCTCGGCATTGAATATCTGGGTTCATTTGTAAGCAAATCGTCAAAGCTGATTTTGAATTTGTCAAAAAAACTGTTTCCTTGCCAATTTCTGTCGCTGCTGCTTGCGAATCCGGATCTCAGAGGATTATCCCAATGTTCATAACCCATAATGTCCCACATATCGCCGTTTGGTCTTTTTGTGTGACCGTACCAAGTATTTAGGCTTTCTGATTTTCTGATAAGCATTCTTTCTATGGTTAAGTAAAGTAAACTCCAATATATATATTCTTTCGGCATATCATGATTGACGAAGCCTATATTTAGGATTTTATCCAAATTTTTTCCAATAAACCCGCACACGAGCGAACAAAAGCTATTATATACTTCTTCATAAAAATTATTTATTAGCTCCTGTGTTTCTTTATCAATTATAATAAAGTTTGTTTCTATCTTTCCGTTATTTTTGACGATGACTTCAGTGTCAAGCAAATCTTTCAGCATATCTTCGATATAAGGCGCTGCGATTCCAAGCGCGAGGCTCAATTCTTCTACTGATGACGGATTGTTGTACGCTTCAAGCGCGATATTTTTCGCCGCTAAACCCCTGAATAAGTTGCCCGGTCCGCCGTAATTTAAATTTGCTGAAACTTTGTTGCTGGAAATGTCGAAACTTACATCTTCGGGAGCAAAGCTCCTTTGTCCTTTTGTTCTTGCCATTTTCATGCCCTCCTTAATATTTTTGCGCGCTTCGAAAAGCTTGCGCATTATTGTTCCCTCCGGCAGTCCAGTAATTTCGGATATTTCCGCAATTTTTTTATTTTGAAAATAATATAAAACCACAATATTACGGTAGTCGCTTGACATTAAGGCAAGCTCATTATGAAGATGCCATATTTCATCTTTAGCTATAATTTCTTCTTCAAAATTTTCCTCGCTTGCGATGTCGCCGCCATACTCGAACACATCGTTTATTCCATATCTTGATAAAGCAATATGTTTGTTCTTGCACCACCGTGCGTATCTTTTCCGAATGACTGTCCACATCCAGGCGTTGAAGTTATCAGGCTTATATCCGCGTTTTAGCATTTTTAGCATTTCAAGCGAAGTTTCCTGTACAAGTTCCTCAGCCTCGTGATGGTTTCCTGTCTTTTTGAGGGAAAAATAAAATAATTTTTGTAAATTTTCTTTGTTAAGTATCTCTATACCCATTTTTATCACCAAGCGCTTTCATGTATATAGTGGCGCAATATGTTAATATCATTCAAAAATTATAATAAATATTTTTATAATTATAGACCCTTTTCTTTGATCTCCCAAAAGAGAAGGGTCTTATTATCAATTCGAATCACAAGTTGAAATTTTTAATCGTTATGTTAATTATTTTTACAGCTATTTATTTCAGTGCAAGTCTATTGAATAAACAACCCCTGAATCCGAGCCGCAATACAATACTCCCTGATAAACAGCCGGGGAAGAGAGAACAGCGTCTGAAATCGGAGCCTCCCAAAGTTTTGTATTGCCTTTCGTATCGAACTCCATGATATAGGACTTATTGAAATTATATACGTCCGTCGCTGCAACTATAAGATTGTCGCCGTTCAGAACCGGCATTGTATAGGCATTCAGTTTCACGGGGTACTGCCGCAGGAATTCCCCCGTATTTTTGTTGAAGACGTCAACCGTATGTTCATCCGAAACGCAGACATACAGTGCATCTCCTACAGAAACGCAGCCTCCAGAAAACCATGTCGTCGAGTCGGCTGAATATGACGACCATATAACATCGCCGGTTTCCGCGTCTATGCAGTATACTTTACACGACCTTCCTCCGATATAGACTTTTCCGTCGCTGATATACATAGGCTCGAACCCCATTTCGCCTATTTGAGATTGGAATATCATTTGCTGCGTCTGTATGTCAATGCAGCACAGGGAACCCACGCCGTCAGTATAATACAGTTTTCCGTTCCGCAGATTTACACCGGAAGCTACTTCTCCTTGAATCATGTGTTCAAACGTCCAGACGATATTGCCCTTTTCTATATCGACTGCTACGATGTCCCCGTCAAGTGAAGCAAAATATGCAACGCCGTCTGAAACCGATACATATGAATCATTAAATGCGTAAGGTTCATCGCTTACCCTGAATGTGCTTTTTGCGGGGTATGTAATCTTATGAATTTCATGACCGTCGAAAGCGTCCAAAATATACAGGCTGTTTCCAGCATTAAATATAATTTTTCCGTCGGCGAAAACCGGAATACTCTGAACCGGCACATCGGTTTTATATGTCCACAACGTCTGTTTTGAGGCAATATCTACAGCGTAAAATTCACAATCTTCGTTTCCGAAATATATTTTGCCGTCGTTTGCTAATATAGCGGAGCGAATTTTCGATGCGGATTTAAAAAAGATGTCCGGAGTTGTTTCATTCGTGTCATAATTTTCGAGACCCTTACCGTCAATAGATTCAATTTTTTTTGTTTCGGGCATATCGCTGGGTTTTATCACTTTTAATTCTATGGCTACCGCTTCTGTATTATTTGTCTGAACGGAATCGGCGTCGCTATTGTTCTCTGATGGTTTGTAAGTCTGACCGGGGATATCGCCTGAATTTTGTTCTTTGCTGCATGAAGCGAACAAAACCAGTCCGGGAATTAATACAAGCAACAGAATAATGAATTTTTTCATATATGTAATACTTCTTTCTTTATTTTTCTTTATTTAGTTTTGACAATATGCTTTCGAAAGTGATGTTCACTAACGCCTCGATTTCGGATTCGATAAACTGCGTCATGCCGTTAGCGCACAGGCAGGCAATACCGTGAATGAAAAACCACATGGAAGAACACAAAGTATGTGAATCCTCACGGGAAAGTTTATAATCCTCCTGCACCGAAACAATCAGATTTTCGGCGTTAGTAAAAACTCCTGAAAGAATATCGGCAAGCGAGTATTCGGTTTTTTTCGCTGTCATAAACAGCAGAGAAAACAGCTGAGGTTCATCTTTTGCGAAACGGATATAATCGATGCGCCGGAAAGCGTTGCTGTCCGCGCCTTTGTTTAAGATATATCCGTGGTACAGAGTTCTTGCCGCGGCGACTGTTTCGCGCTGCACTTCTTCCATATTCTGAAATTCTGTGAATATCGGCTGGGATGAACACCCAAGTTCCGTGCCAAGATTTCTAGCGGTAAGTTCCTGAAGCCCTCCTCTGCGCACAAGGTCTAACGCCGCGCGGATAATTTGTTCCCGGGTAAATTTTTGTTTTGGCGGAATAATAATCACCTCATTTTTATAATATAACAGATGTTATATAACTATTGTTATATTATAAAACATATTTTTTATTTTGTCAAGAAGTATTTAAAATTTTATCAAAAAAATTTTATTAGTCTGTAAATAAAGTAAAACCGCGTCAATTCAGGCGCGGTTATCATTTTTGTTTTATTGATTTTTAACTTAATTATAATATACGCTTTCAAAAGACGTCTACTTTTTATCGTCCCCTGCGTTTCGGCTGAGGCGGAACAGCCGCATAATCGCCGACTGTATTGAGTTTGTTTGTGATAAAGTCGTCGATATAATTCCAGCGGGCAGTTATCCATTGCTGTAAATAACTGCGCTCATCGTCAAGGTTCAGATTGCATTCCTGCCATTTTGCGCTTTCGCGCTGCCATGCGCCTGATACGTCAAACAAATCAAGGTAATTTGCGAACCGTGCGTAAATAGTTTCCGCAGATAATTTATTGTCTTTTAAACTTTCCCATTTTGCCTTTAATTTATCAGCAAATCCGTCAGCGTTAGTCAGAATCAACCGTCTGAACAAATGCGAATCATGCTCGTACGACGCGCTGTCCATCCACTCGAAATCCGGCGGTATCCTGCTGCCGTCCCAAGAGCCACCCCATGTAGCGTCCAAATCCCACGGAGTCAAAAATATCTTTGACAGATTGTCGTCCGTTATGTCGTAAATCGACCAATAGGCGTTTTTTCCCGTATTGTCGTACGCGTAAGATATACTCAGGAAAAGCGTGTAATCCACAAAGTTATCTATATCTATATATTTGCTTACATTCGCGGCAAAATCTTCGTCTGTGGAATTTACGCCAAAGTTTACAAAATCCGCTAACGGCGTCCAGTCGATTTGACCGCTTTTCTGCGGTCTGGGATATTTCTGCTGAAAGGCGTCCCATGTCATGCTGTTATTGTCATATGGACTATAATTCCTGAACAAAAGCGCGTCGCCCCACGCTTTGCCTTTATATGTCACGCTTTTAAGTCCGTCGTCGTTGCTCTGCAGCTGTAATTGCTGCTTGTCGATTTTTTCTGTAAAACAATACAATCCCCTGTATTCGTCGTTGGCAAATACTTCCACAAAAACCCCGCGAGTTCCGTTGGTCTGCGGATTTGTCATATAGTCCGAATAATATAACGGCGATTCTATGTCGTTCCAGATATCGGTTGAGACCCTGTTCCGCGAACGCGCCTTGTCTATATACATAGCGTCGAGAATCCAGTCTGAACTCTTGCGCAATCCAAAAAGCTGGAAGTTTTTATTTGCGCCGGTGTCGTCCACAAATTTCAGGGCATATGATTTCTTCGGAAAACTTCTTGCTATTCCGCCTCTTATATGTATTCCCGCAGTCGATTCGACAAAAAAGTTTGACTGTGTTGTAGTCGAGCCGTAACCGTACGAAAAATCCGGGTCTGTGACTGATATTGTGCAATTCTGGTAATTAGTGCCTGTGTCTTTGTCCAAACGCGATAAAGGTATATCGTTAATCTGAACTATCGGCAGCATAGTAAATATTATGGTGTAATCGCACATCTCGGTCTGCGACTGCGCTTTCAGGCTGTATTCTTTATTTAACTGGGGGACAAATCTGTATGCGCACAGATTGTTGTCGGGGTCGTAAATTTCAGCGAAGATGTTTTCGCTTTCATTCTGGGCGTTTTCCGCATTGAAATCAAACGTAAATTCTTTATCCGGCGTTTTCCCCATAGTATAGTAAAAAGTTTGGGATTGGGAATCATACGCGCATTTTACGCCGTTTATATATAGCTTGACGATTAATCCCGCATTTTTAAGTTTGACTGTGCTGTCAAGATACTGAGTTTTAAAGTTTTCCGACGCGGCGTTCAGTTCATTAACGGCGTTTTGAATATCTTTGTCGGGAGTCGAACTGTGCGCTAAAATATACGCCGCATTTTTCACCGCATTCTGCAGATTGTCCGAAATTTCTTCGCCCGGAACGTAAAACGGCTCGTACATTCTCGACTGGAAGAACAAATCCGAAAGCGCGGAAGTATCTGATGTTCCGGCGGGCTGCTTCGCAGTGTTATCATTTTTTGCCGCGCTGCAGGACGGGAAAACGGCGGCGGTTGTAACAACTGTCAGAATTGTAAGTATTAACGCAATTATTCTTATGTTTTTCATGAATATAAAATAAACCTCTTTTAATAAATAATTAATTTTATTTTCCTACGCAGAAATTCCTGAATATCATAGCGACAATATCTTCAGAAACTGATTTTGAGTCGCACCTGTCTAAATTTTGAACTGCGAGTTCCAAATCAAGTCCCGCAATATCCTGCGTAAGCCCGTTTTTTAACGCATCTATCGCAGAATTTAAATTCCTGCAAGCCTCGCATATTTCAAAATACTGCCGATCTTCAGTCAAAATTTCGCCGGAATCCAGATTATATTCTTCGATTTTATATATGTCGTCAATGCAGTCTTTCAACGCGTCATAGGCTGTGACTGAATTTAACGTGCTGTTATTTTTAGCCGATATTATCAACGGTCTTATATCAAGAATATTGTCTATACTATCTATCATATCATATTTATCGCATTTATTCAATACTATAATTATTTTTTTTCCGCTATTCTGTTCCCGTTTTAAAATTTCAAGCACTTTATTATCTTCTTCGCCATATATATCGTTTATATCAAAAACGCCGATTATAAGTACGCAATCGTCTATTTTTAATTTCGCCTTTTCTATGCCGATATTCTCTATATCGTCGGAAGTGTTTCTTATCCCAGCCGTGTCGTACAGATTAAGCGTAAACGCGCCGACATTTACCCGTGATGTTACAATATCCCGTGTTGTGCCCGGAGTATCATGCACAATCGCGACGTCGTTCTGCGACAGCAGATTTAACAGCGTAGATTTTCCCGTGTTTGGTTTGCCGATAATAGCGCAGTTTATCCCGTCTGATATAACTTTGCCGACATCGTACGATTTTTTTAAACTTTCCAGGTCGTTATTTATATTTGTCAGATTGTCAAGCATAACGTCGGAAGTCATATCTGTCAAATCTTCGCCTGGATAGTCGATATATACATAAACTTCGCTTATAATCCGTTTGATTCGCTCCGATATTTCCGCGATTTTTTTCGACAGTCCGCCTTTTGACTGCGCTCTGGCGACTCTCGCGCCAGTTTCGTTCGACGCAAGTATAAGCCGTCCGATTGCTTCCGCGCCGGTGAGCGAAATTTTCCCATTTATATATGCGCGTTTTGTAAACTCGCCGGGATTTGCAAGTCTCGCGCCCGCTTCAATCGCGCATTTCAGCACGGCGTTTGTGATGTAAACTCCGCCGTGGCACGATATTTCGACAATATCTTCGCCGGTGTACGATTTGGGGGCATTGAACTTCACAGCGACGCCTTCGTCGATGATTTTGCCGCCGTTTATTATTTCCCCAAAGGCCGCCGTATTTGTGGGAATGTCATGAAAATTTTTGCAGGTTTTATTTTTATGCCTGAATATTTTTTCTCCGACGTCAAAAGCTCCGCTTCCCGATATTCTGATTACGGCAATTCCTCCGGTTCCTCGCGGAGTGGCGATTGCGGCGATTGTGTTAGTTTGGGTTTGTTCCATGTGTTTGGGTTCTCCGGTTTATTTTCCATTTTTCTTTCTGTAATCCATAGCTGCTTTCGATAATTCTTCTATTGTCATATCTTCATATAAATCTTCCTGCCACTTTGTATAATCAAAAGGTTCTTTTATAATTAGCGATATAAATCTCTCGGCATCTACAATACCGAAATTTTCAATTAAACATTTCATAGCAGTTTGCTGCAAAACAGTTTCAGTCATTGTTTAAGTCCTCCTTTGGAATTAATATAAAATTAATTGGATTTATTATACGGATTTTGTTATCCTGATACTTTAATAATCTATCATCAGTGGAGAGAAAATAATCACATTGTGCGACTATTGCACATGCGATATGAAGCGAGTCTTTTGTTTTTAAACCTGTTTGTTTAATTTTCTGTGCGACTGATATAATTTCATTGCTTTCTTCAACATTTAACACTGCATATTTAAAGAAATCTTTTATTGCAGTTTGCCGTAATGCAAACGGATTGTCACTATTTTCTAATTCTAAAATGTAAGAGATTACAAGGTCAACTTTTTTATCGACAATCAAATTTTGTACAAACAATTTAGATTTTGTCTCAAGTTCTATTCGTAGTTGATTTTGGTCATCATACGGTCTGTTAAAACAACAATTATCCAGATATATTCTTATATTTTTCGTTTTTATTTGGATGTCTCCTTTCAATCGAAATTAAAGTTTTTTATGTGGTTTCTCTGTACTTGTTTATATTATCGTCATTATCATTTAAACTGTGAAATGCTTCTTTTATGTCTTTCAAAACTTCTTGTACGTTATCTTTAATTAACCGCCAGTTATCACAAAAAGGACAAAGAATAAGTTCTGCAATATCAGACGAAATATGTATGTGATCGAAAGTATGTCCGCATACCGCTGTGTGTTTAAAAAAATGTTGTTCGTTATCTGATATTAATACCGCCAAATTACTCATATTACCCATATTCCAATCATATTTCCATAATTCGCCGAAGTCTTCAACACTTATCGGATACATTCGATAACTTTTATTGGCGGCGGGGTCTAAACCAAAAATTTGATTATCTTCGAATTTATCAAATATCGTGAAATGACCATCATATGAAAATTTGGACTTATGCAACATAATCATTTTTATATTTTCTCTTGAAATAAATTCCATCAATTTATGCATATCTAACGTACTTATTAAACATGCTTTTAAATTTGTAGTAACAAGAACATGCCTTAAAATTCCAACAGTCGTAACATTATCATTGGCAGCGACAGATTGCATTAACTTCATATCATTGTACAATTTTTCTTGACTTTTAATTATACCAAAATGTTCATAAACAATAGATAAACACGCTACGGAACAATAATTATATTTTTCTTGTTCTTGATATCTCATAAAATTTATTACCTTTTCATAAAAAATCTCTTCTCCAAAACCACACTCGCAACCGCCGGCAACAGACCAACCACAACCGCCATAACCGCGATTTTCGCGTCTATTGCACCAAATCCCAGGAAATCTCTCACTGGCTGTATTACCACCGCTAAACATACAAATATTAGATTAGCCGCGAACCCTATAACGGAGGCTTTATTCTTCAATATCCTGAATATGCCTGCGCCATTTAAATAGTACAAGGCTGAAAATCCGTACGCCGCGATATATGTTATAAACGCCGCAGTCTGGGCTGACTTGACATCCATTGAATTGTTGTTTATGTACTCCCAGATAAATTTGGATTCCGAAAGTCCGAAGCATATCAAAAATGATAGTACAGACGCGGCGAAAATCAAAAGTCCCGATATAAAACTGCGTTTCAGTAGGGTTCTTTTGCCGAAATCTATCGAGTTCTGCATATCTTTTCTTAAATCCTGCCATTTTGTGTTGTTTTCCCTGTAACACATTGCGAGCGTGAATACATATCCCGCGCCGATTCCCGACCATATCATCTCAAACGGATTCAATATATATGCTCCGTTTAAAATAACCGCAAAAAATATCAAAAGATACTGCGATATAAAAATCATCGACGAAAAGTTTAATACATTGCATATATTTCTGTAAATTAAAAAAGAATTTCCGACCGCTTTTAATATAGTCTGAACTGATAAATCCTTAGTTATCACCGACGCTTTGTTTTTTAATACGCCCGTTTCCGTAGTCGCCGACGTAAAAGACAGTTTGGCTTCGTTTAACAGAGGCATTTCCGCAAGTTCGCTTATTGCGACTGCGGGGAAATAATATTTTGATTTAATTTCCCTGAGAAATTTTATCCGGCTATTTACCGACGGTTTCTCAACTATATCAAATACGTTGACTGCATCCGGACTATAATCAGCTTTCGCTGTAATTATCGCATCCATATTGTTTATATCGTCTATAACAGACGGTTTTTTGATTATTATACCAATGTCGGCTAATCTGCGCATTTCGTATGCGACGGCGAAATCTATAATCACCGGCATCTGCTCCGAAAAACATGCCGTGTAAACTGTGAGACATGTAAGTATCACTGCGATAAAATCCCTGTTTTGAAGTATTCCCGTCGCCGCAAAAGTCACCGTAAATGCAATGGACAGAAGAAAAGAATATTTCGAGAGTCTAAGCGCGTGTTTTTGTAAAACGCAGGAGTCAGAACTATCAGAATTATCTACGCTTTCAAGATTTTCAGGTTTTTTGAGAAAATTATTATTTTGAGCGATTTTTGTGTTTTTTCCCGTTGCGGTAATAACCGCAACAGCGTTACCGGAATCTATAATATCTGACGAGTATAAAATATCCGGCTCAAATTCGGGATAATAAGACGCGGATTTATTTATCGTATGCGTTTTATCCTGTTTTACAGTTTCGTTGTATTCGCTTCTTTCGATTACATGCAGGCACGACAGATTGGATGCCGCCTCTACGATTTTCGCGTCTGCCGGAACAATATCGCCCATTGAGAGAATAATCACGTCTCCCGGAACAAGAGTGTCAACAAAAACTTTCTTTCTTTTATTCTGACGTATGACAAGTGCTTTCGGACGCGCCATCTCATATAAATAAGCATATGTTTTTTCTGATTTATGCCCGAATATAAAAGCCGATAAAATCAAAAATATATAAAACGGCAGATATATATAAATTTTTATGTCAATTCCCGCAAGTTCTATTATTATCATGAACAAAAGATAGATAATTCCAAGTGTGTCTACAGAACGGGATAACATCGCCCTGATGCTTCTTTTTTTCTTTTTAAGTCCGTAGAAATTCTGATTTTCGAGTATATCCGAATTTATAATATTCTCTCCGTATTTTTTCTTAGCCCTGAGATAATTTTCACGGCTCAAGCCTTTTTTAACGTCTGTCGAAAAAAAGAGTTCCAGTTCAATTGTATTTTTTCCCGACCAGTTTATATTCATAAATAAATTCTGTTACTTCTCCATGAAATTATAGTAAATCTTATATATTTATTATAATATAAATATCGGTATACGTCAAGTTTTTTTATAAATTAATCTATCAATATTAACAAATACATGATATAATATAGCTTAATTTTATAAAATATAAACAGATTTTCAAGGAGAATGTCTTATGCCGGAAAAAAATCAAAATTATTCCTCAAATATGTATATGGAGTATGTAAAGAATGTCGAATACGATAAAAAAGGCAACGTAATAAAACTCGAACTTACCGCAAAAGATGATTTCAATTTTTCATATGACGTTGTTGACAAAATAGCTGTCGAAACTCCCGACAGGCTTGCGATTTTATGGGTCAACGACAAAGGAGCGGAAAAAAGAATCACTTTCGGCGAATTAAAAACCGAAACCGATAAAGTCGCGTCGTTTTTTATGTCGCTCGGCATAAAAAAAGGCGATTATGTCATGGTAATGTTAAAACGCCATTACGAATACTGGTATACTTATCTGGCGTTGCATAAAATCGGCGCAGTCACTATCCCCGCGACTACGATGCTTCAGGTAAAAGACATGGTTTACAGAATCAAAGCGGCGGATGTAACAGCCGTCATATGTACAGCCGAGGGAGACATTGCGTTGATAACTGAAAAAGCCGAGCAGGAATGCGGGGTGAATCTTATAAAAGTGCTCGCGAGGGGACATCGCGACAGCTGGGTGAATTTCGACGAAGGCAAAGACGGTGCGCCTGCTTTTAAGCGTCCGACCGGAAAAGACGCCCCTGTGGGAAAAGATATTTCCATTCTGTTTTTCACGTCGGGAACGACGGGTATGCCGAAAATGGTTATACATGATTTTTTCTATCCATTGTGTCATATATGCACTGCGGCAGTCTGGCATAACGCCGTAGACGGAGGTTTGCATATTACAGTCGCGGATACGGGCTGGGCAAAAACGGCGTGGGGCAAAATGTACAGTCAATGGCTGTGCGGATCGGCTCAGTTTATTTTCGACCATGATAAATTCCACGCCGACGTGATGCTTAGAATGATAGAAAAATATAAAGTTACGACGTTCTGTGCGCCTCCGACTATTTACAGATTTTTTATAAAAGAGGATTTGACCGCGTACGATTTTTCCAACCTGAAATATGTGACAGTCGCAGGCGAAGCTTTAAACGCCGAAGTGTATAATCAATTCTTAAATGCGACGGGATTAAAACTGAAAGAGGGCTACGGACAGACAGAAAATACGATAGCCGTATTAAATCAGATATACGACGAACCTAAACCCGGCTCTATGGGAAAACCCAACCCGGTCTTTGAAATCTTTATCTCCGATGAAAACGGCAATCCCACAGAAACGGGAGTAAACGGCGAAATAGTAATAAGAGCCGACAGGGATAATCCCCCGATAGGCATGTTCAGGGAATATTATAAAGACAAAGAATTAACGGACAGCGTGTGGCATGACGGACTGTATCATACCGGCGATATGGCATGGAGAGATGAGGACGGATATTTCTGGTTTGTCGGACGCACTGACGATATTATAAAATCGTCGGGATACAGAATAGGTCCGTTTGAAGTCGAAAGCGTCATCATGGAACATCCCGCGGTTTTAGAGTGCGCAGTCACCGGAGCCGACGACGAAATACGCGGTCAGGTAGTAAAAGCGACTATCGTTTTGGCAAACGGTTATGAAAAAAGCGAAGCTCTTGCAAAAGAGATACAGAATTATGTCAAAACCCATACAGCGCCATACAAATACCCCCGTATCGTCGAGTTTGTCGACGCCCTGCCGAAAACTATAAGCGGCAAAATAAGGCGCACTGAAATAAGGGACGAAGGGAAGTAGGTTTTATGTTATCTGAAGAAGAAAACTATACGCGAAAACAGAAAAGAAAGAAAATCTTTATTATCGCCGTACTTATAGTTATAGGGGCTTTTGTCGTTTTCGGAATTGTCACGTTTATAATGTCGGCGATAAAAAATCATATTGACGACCAAAAACGCGCCGCACTTGAAAAGCAGCAAAGTTATCTTTTTTACGAACCCGATTATAACCTGAATATTTTCGACGACCAGGATTATATGGCGTTGGACAGAAATATCCATGTCAACGACAGCGGCGCGGTAACTGCTATAACGCAGGATAATCATCAGGATTATCCGCCGGAAATACTGTTTATGCAGAACGTCGTAAATTATATAATAAACGGCGATTATATTGATTATAACAAAATTTTTACAGACGATTATTTAAAAACCGCCGGCGATAATCTGCGCGAAATGTTCACTATGCAGGAGCTTTATAATATTGAGCTTGAGACTATAGAGAGCGCGCAGCCGGACAATACTACCACGACTTACGCGGTGCAGGTGACCTATAGTATAAGGCACAACAACGGGACGTTCAGAAACGATTTGCCCGAGGGAGCGTCCAATTCGGTAGTTTATGAGCTTACTCAGACGACAGATCCGAATACCGGCGACGCTGTGATGAAAGCGACAAATCTTCTAAAATACGACCAATATATATCTGGATTATATTAAGTTGCGGATTGTGAAACATATGGATAAAATATATATCATAATACACGGATTTGCCGGGGGATTATACGAAATAGAACCGCTTTATGATTTTCTGCAATCTGAAAATTTAAACGTTCATTGTATTACTCTTGCCGGTCACGGCAAAACGCGGAAAGATTTGTCCGGATTTTCATACAAAGACTGGATTGAATCAGCCGTCGTTCAGGTCAAAAATATAAAAAAAGAATATAGTAAAAAAGGTGAAAACGCCGAATTAAATCTTATCGGTTTTTCTATGGGCGGGCTGATTTGCGCAAATCTGACGGATTATTTTGACATTTCAAAAATCGTATTTGTGAATACACCGGTATATTATTGGAAGATCGGACAAATCGTCAAAAATATATTTTCGGATATAAGGCAACGAAGTTACAGTAATATAAATCATTACAGACAGTCGTTCGCAAAAGCTCCTTTCAAGGCTTTGATTAATTTTTTGATTCTGCTGAATAAAACAAAAGACAAATTCTCGTCAGTGTGCGTAAAACGCGCTAACCCGCTTATACTCCAATGTCTCGACGACGACACTGTAAAAAGCAAAAGCGCCGGTTTTATCAAAAACAAAATCGGCGCAAACGCAAGGATTATTTATTACAAAACCGGCGGGCACCGCGTTTTTTATAACGAAACAGCAGATAAAGTCCGCGATAAAATCTGCACGGATATATATGATTATCTGCAAAAGTAAAGGAAGAAAATTTATATTTTGTACGAAAAATTTTTTATTAAAGACCTATTGACAAATTATTATTTATATGATATAATAAAAAACAGATAGCTCATATTGCTGAAAAGCAACAAAAAAGACAGGTTGTATGGATTGTTCTAAAAGATAATTCATGTCGCCGAAAAGTGACAAAAAAGCAACCTGTGGGTTATTCAAAAAAAACAGATAACTTATGTCGCTGAAAAGCAACGAAAAAGACGGGTTGTATGGATTGTTCTAAAAGATAATTCATGTTTACCTAAAAGTAACGAAAAAACAACCCGTATAAGTTATTCAAAAGTAAAAACCGTTCTTCGGTTTTATTTTTTTGAATAAATAAACCCGAATTAACCTAATAAGCCAGACTGTGTAAAAACGCAGGAGAAAGAAGAGGAAAAAGGGTTGAAAAGAGCGGCGAAAAATGATATAATATAAGTAAGAAAAAGGACGGGAGAGTAAGAGAAATGAGCCGCTATA
>WQYZ01000022.1 GCA_009780985.1 Oscillospiraceae bacterium
GAATTCATTGATGCAGACTTCGTTATCATTGATGAATTCAGTATGGTGGATATGTGGCTCGCGTCGGAATTATTTTCCCGCCTGAAACGCGGCACAAAGATATTACTGGTAGGCGACCCCGACCAGCTTCCGAGCGTTGGCGCAGGGAATGTATTCAAGGAACTTATAACCTGCGGCATGATACCCGTTACCCTGTTGGACGAAATATTCCGCCAGTCGAAAGACAGTCTAATCGCACACAACGCGAAGTTAATCAATGAGGGCAAAACGCGGTTGTATTACGGCAGTGATTTTATTTTCCGCGAATGCGGCACACAAAAGCAGGCGGCTATGACGATTCAACAAATATATACGGAGATAGCGGCAAAAGAGGGAGTTGAGAATGTCCAAATCCTGTCTCCATACAGAGAGGACGGCGACGCTTCATCGCAAAAACTGAACGAAGTCATACGGGAGCTTGTGAACCCAGCTTCTCCGGACACTCCGGAACTGAAAGTCGGAAACAAAGTATTCCGCGTAAACGACCGTGTTATACAAAATAAAAACAAAGGAATCGTATCAAACGGCGACGTCGGATTTGTGCGGGCAATCAGACAGAACAGCGGCGGAGAGCATATCGTGACGATTGAATTTTCCGATTCGCGTTCAGTCGATTACGCTCCTTCAGAGCTCGGTATTATCGAACTTGCCTATGCGGCAACGATACACAAAGCGATGGGAAGCGAATATGAAACTGTTATCATACCGGTGTTGTCGGCGCATATGGTGCTGTTATGCCGGAATCTGATATATACGGCGATTACACGGGCAAAAAAGCGCGTATATCTTGTGGGACAGAAAAGTGCGCTGTTCATAGCGATACACCGGAACAAAATAAGCAAGCGTAACACGATGCTCGGAAGCCGTATAGTGGAATATTATAAGTCTTTTTCCAATGTTTCAACGATGGAAAATTTAAAACTCACAGGATAAAAAATATTTTTTATAAAATGCAAAGATTCGCGCCGTTATTTTATGTTTATTATATGACGGCAAATAAATTATTTTAATATTATTAATAATGGAGGAATTATCAATGAACGAAAATATCAAAAGTAACACAATGTACGAAACTATGCCCGAAGTATCGGGGCTAAACAGAGTATCAGGGTTTGACCCGCGCAAATTCATGAGGAAAGTAATTTCGGAGCTTACAAAGCAGGAAATTATGTATCTTGACTTGAAGTATAAGAAGTTATGGTTCAGAATCGCGTATCCTAAAGGGAAAATCAAAAAAACCGCTCTGAGGATCAACGAGCAAATCGCTATTATCGAGGCAAAAGTATTTTTTAACAAGGATGATGTTGAACCTGTTTCCACATTTATAGCTCAGAGAAATGCTAATGAAAAACCGGGTTATATCGAAGCGGCGCAATACGCCGCAGAAAATCAGGCTTTGGTAGACGCCGGTTTCGGATTACAGTTCTGCGACGTAAGTCAAGGTCCTGACATTGAAATATTTGACGCTGAACTCCCTGTTGATGTGGTAACATCAGATATTAAAACTGCCATGCCAGCAAGCGAAAACATGCCGATTGCAGACATTGTTGAAAAAACTCCGTCTGCACCGGAAGCCGATAGCCGGAATATGGTTATCCAAAAAACAACAGCCGCAGTAAAATCGGAAAATGAAATTGTTGAACAGCCTATAACTTCCATTGAGCAAAAAACAGTTGAAAATGAAACGGATATACCAGATGTTTCTAATCAAAACAATACCGAAACTGGGCAGATACAGGACGATATAACGCAATATTCAAGTTATACAGCTGATATGCCGATAGATGAAATACTAAAAATAATGACGCTTGAAGAAGCCGGCACTATTACTGTTGACGTCGGCACCTGTAACGGCTGGATGATGTCTGATGTCATGGAGAAAAGACCGGCAAGCCTCAAATGGTATCTTAACGGTTATACGGGCGGAAACAATATCTTGAGAGCATCGGCAAAAATGATGCTTGATTACATGGCGGCGAAAAAAGCGGCGTAATATCTTCTCAGTACAGACAGATAAATAAAAAATTCTATGCTGAGAGGAGCTGATTTCTTGGCTGATTTCCCGTTCGATATAATGAATATAGTTTCGCTGCTTAACCTGCGGGTCAGGCGGCGGCAGTCGAACAGCATATATACGGATTGTCCGTTTTGCGGCGACAACCGCGGCAAAATGAATATAAATCATGAAAGAAACATTTTCCGCTGTAACTACTGTGGGGAAAGCGGCGGTATGCTCGCGCTGTACGGTAAAATTCACGGCGTCAGTTATTCCGATGCGTACCGTGAAATCTGCGACGCATTACAGACGGGAAACCGTCCGCATGGATATGAGATAAAGGCTGTTGAAAAACAGCCTTCTATCCAGAATTCCGAGTTTGCGGGTATCGACGAAATACATCAAACGCTGTCTATGTTGCTTGATATGCTTACATTGTCCGAGCCGCACCGTAAAAACCTGCGAAACAGAGGTCTGACGGACGAACAGATTGACAGGCTCGGTTATAAGAGCACTCCGCCATTCTACCTTTGCCAATTGCTAACTGGGCGGCTCATACAGCAAGGTTGCACAGTGCAGGGTGTTCCAGGGTTTTACATAGGCGACAACGGAAAATGGACGGTAAAGTTTCATACAAGGACAGCCGGCATACTGATTCCGGTCAGAGGCATAGACGGATTAATCCGGGGCGCGCAGATACGCTTGGATATACCTGTAAAAGATGAAATCGAAGACGTGAACAAAGATGGTACAAAATATCTCTGGCTATCGTCATCAAACAAATACATGGGTGTGTCTTCCGGCAGCCCGGTGCATTTTATCGGCGACCCGTTCGCCAGAACTATATATGTGACCGAAGGCGCGTTGAAAGGCGATGTTGCCCATTGTCTGATGAACAGGTCTTTTGCCTGTGTCGCTGGGGCTAATAACATCAGCAGACTTGACATGATGTTTTCCATATTGGCGCATAACGGCACAAAACTGATTGTAGAAGCGTACGATATGGATAAATACCGCAATGAAATGGTGGCAAAAGGTGCGGCGAAAATATATGCTATGGCGCACAAATATGATATGGAATCAAGGCGGCTAACATGGAATCCTCACTACAAAGGGGTTGACGACTGGCAGCTTGCCGTAAAAAATAAATCTATAAGAAACGAAGAAGACTGTAATGAAAATTTTAGAGAACAATTTTCACTAATAGATACTGGCTATGCCAACGAAAGTACAAACGCAGTAATACTGCAGCAATATTAACAATGAACCGACGCGAATATTTTTGCGCCGGTATTATTTTATTTAATAACAAATTGAATTGAATTAAATTAATGAAAGGGAATTGAAATGAACGAAATAAATAATGTGAACACAGAAACTGGCAAGGATTTAGAAAAAACATCATTTGAGGGCGATGTTATATCCGACGATGAAGAAATTGACGACACGGGGATTGGAAAAGAACAGGAACAACCGGAAGATTCGGCGGATAAGAAAAAAGCGGAACATGAAGCTGCCGAAGCAAAACGTAAAGTTGAATGGGAAGCGCAGCAAGCAGGAAAAAAGGCAGCGGTAGAAAAGGCATTGCAGGAATTGCTGGCAATGTCCGACGACGATGTTGCGAATAAGTCTGTCAAGCGTACCGGAGACGATCTGGAACGGCTGACGCGGCGCAACATGAAAATGTGCGTCACCGAGTATATTCAGACATTATGTTTGGATAAACCGGTTTTCGCCCGTTTAGTCTGCCACCCGCGCAAAAGCATGATTAATTGTTTTAAATATATCAACGAAAAAGCAAAAGAATATGTGAAACAGGAACTGGAAATGCAGGGGCAAAAAGCGGCGGGCGAAATAGTCGAGGATGTACCTGACGACCTCTGTTACCAATGGGCTGAAGATTATTACAACGACCCTGACGCCGAAATTGATAAAGATAAAGACGACAAGTTCGTACCCAAGCCGTATTACGGTGGGTCATCTTCATCGAAATCAAAAAAGAAAGAACCGGCAAAGAAAACGGAACCGCCAAAATCTGCGCTTGCGGATTCCGCTCCTGTAGAGCAGTTATCATTGTTGGGAGCGTGACGGATGATGAAAATGAATAAAAAAGAATGCCGTAAATTCGGCAATCCGGGGTTGAGATTCAACTCCGGAAACGGTCTGTTGCTTCTCGGGCAGATGAACCATATCGTCCGCACGACAGTTAAAAATATCGCCGGACAACGCGTGCTGATAGTTTATTTTTATAACCGCGAAAAAATATCGAAAGGTTATGTTGAACCGGAGTATATGCTGTTTCAAGGCAGGGATGATTATATCACTCTGCAATATACAGACGACGGTAAAGAAAAATGGCGTGAAGCGAGCCTCGACAACCTCGGGGAACGATATGCCTATTTTACCAAGAAATGCGTTTTTTACCGGAAAAGAGATGAACAAGTCGTCACCCGGTTTTGCAGACATACTCTTCTTTCCGGATTTGATGCTTTGAACGACTTGCAGGAAAAAATTATGAACGCGAGGCTGACTGAACGGATAAAAGCGCGCGAACGGAAAATTATCGAACGAATGAAACCTGTCGCTCCCGTTCCGCGCGGGCTTAAAAGCTGGGTACACCGCGAAATTCTGCCTCATTATATTTTCTATGAATATAAGGGCGGCAAAAAACCGATGAAAGGATACTGCACAGCCTGCCGTCACGATGTTCTGGTAAGCGGGGCGAAACATTGCCTTGGTGGTAAATGCCCCCGCTGCGGAAAGAAAATAACATTCAAAGCAAGCGGCAAATCACAGCGGGTCTGGAACCGGGCGACCGTCCAGGTGCTCCATAAAATCAATGGAAACGAATTGGTGCTGCGTATATTCAAAGTCGTTAAATTGCTGCGAAATTGGCGTGAGCCATATTTTAGCGTGTACGAAAACGCAAGAATTTTTATCCGGTATAACGAGGGAAAACAAGTGAGTATTGAGCAATATTACTATTCCTACAATATATGTTATTTTACTAAATGGAAAAAAGGCGAACGTCCGAGGTTCTCTAATTATCAATATAGTTTTGAGGGTGATACCTGCGGTTATCTGTACTGCGAAAAGCTTGAATCCGTGTTAAAAGATACTCCATGGCAGTACAGTCAGCTCGAACGGTTTTACCGCATTGACCGCGAAGCGTTGGAAATAATACCGTTTCTATATGCGTATCTTAGATACCCTGCGATAGAGTATCTGATTAAACTGGGGTTAACGAAGTTGGCGGCACAGATAATTTATGATTACAGCGGCAGGAATGTCATAAACGAAAGCGGAAAAAATCTGCGTGAAACGCTTGGTGTCGGACCGGAAGATTTGCCTGTTCTACAGAAAATCAACGTCAACACCCGTCAGCTGGAATTATTTCAGGAACTAAAAAAGCAGGGCGTTCGGGCGGATGAAACCCTGCTTATATGGTATCAGGAGCGCAGTATAACCGCAAAAGATAATATACTGATTCCTCTCAGGTATTCGACGCCGAAAAAAATCATGTGTTATGTGGACGAACAGTATGTGCGGCTGAAAGATAAAGAAACGCCATATGGAGTATGGCGGTACGAAAAACCAAAAGGCGTTCTGTCAGAGTATAAGGATTATCTTGTAATGGGCGGGCATCTTGAATATGATTTTTCGGACAGTTTCGCATTATTCCCGAAAAATCTGCCGGAAGCTCACGACCAGGCAAGTAAATTATATGACGTTAAGAAAAAAGCCGGTTATGACCAGGTAATCAGGGAAGCGTATAAAAACCTTGCGGAAAAATACCGTATGACAAAAAACGGACTTACGATTATTCCGCCGAAAACAGCGAAAGAGATAGTCACGGAAGGTCATACGCTGCACCATTGCGTACACACCTATGTCGAACGGGTAGCTGACGGAAAATGCGTTATACTGTTTATCCGGAAAACGGCGAATATAAAGGAGCCGTTTTACACATTGGAAGTGCGCGACGGTCAGATAGTACAGATTCATGGCGACCATCATGGCGCGCCGACACCCGAAGTAAAAAAATTTCTCGAACTATGGGAACGAAAAAAACTACAACCAATGAGAATATTAAAAACCGCATAAAATTTTATCATTCACACCAACATTTTATTTAGAAGGAGAGCATTATATATGCCAAAAATAGTAAACGGAAACATTGAGTTTTCCGCAGATGAAGCAATAGCAGGCAGTTGTCCTGTCTGTCAGAGCTGCGAAATAGAATACGGCTTTTCTGACATTATTGATACAGGGATTGTCTATCCTTTTACCTGCCGTTCTTGCGGGTCGGTTGGCTCGCAATATGATAAAACCGTATTCGACGGATATGAAATCAGTTATGTGCCGGAAAGTTATATCATACCGAATCTTGTATCAATGAAAAAGATTGCTGTAATTGAAAACGGTTATTTGCGCGACATGTAGATTTTTACCGCAAATCCAGCCATCATCGAAACAGACCCGGATTGGGAGGATAATTTCAGAGACCATAAATACCCCTGTCAGTTCGTTGGTATCTTTGAAGGAACTGACGAAAATGAAATCTTGAAAAAAGCGGCTGAATTTGAAGGTGTTCACACAGATGTGATAACCTTGATAGACATCAAAAAGGGAGCAGGTGATATGGTATGACAAACAAAATTGCCCCTTATCCTGTTCCAACAATTTGTGATTACTGCGGTTCGCCGGTCATTTTTACGTCCAACGCCGATATATACGGAAAAGAATTCGGAAGTGGAAAATGTTACAAATGTACGGGTTGCGACTGTTTTGTCGGTGTCCATGACGGCACGGAAATCCCGCTCGGCAGGCTTGCCGACAAGGAACTGCGCGGGTTAAAAAAGAAATGCCATACCCTGTTTGACCCAATTTGGAAAGACAATAAGTATATAAACCGCGAACAGGCATACGGCAGTTTGGCAAATGTGATTAACATTCCCGCCGACAAATGTCATTTTGGCTGGTTCGACAAAGATATGCTACTGCGCTGCCTCAAAATCATGGGCGACAAAAAGTGGTATGTCGGCGTCAACTGGAAATAAAAATAAATAGAGGGTAAATGCCGTAATTTGGAAACATGTTAGAAAGGGAGTCATTGGCTCCCTTTCTATATATTTTAACAATATTTAACAATTAAAAAGAGGAAAGGAATTAAATTTAAATTTGATATTGAAATTTATATTATTATGTGCTATAATATAAGTAATAAATTTAAGTGAGTATGAAATTATGGATAAAAAAGTTGACGGAAACAGAGAGTATAAAGACAATGTTTTTCGTCTTTTGTTCGGGGACAGAAGTAAATCCGCCGAATTATATGGCGCCATCAAGGGAACAAATTATGATTCAAAAGAGATTATAATGAATACGCTTCAAAATTCGTTGTTTGTGGGTCTGCGGAACGATATATCATTTAGTGTAGAAAATAAGTTTATAATTCTTATTGAACACCAGGCAAGCATCAACCCCAATATGGGCTTGCGCTGTCTGCTTTATATAGCGCGACTTTACGAGCAATTAGCAGATAAAAATGGGATATACAAAACCAAGCCGATAAGCATAGAAAATCCGGAATTTTATGTCATTTACAACGGCAAGGACGACTATCCTGAAAAAGCGACGATACGGTTATCGGACTTATTCAAAGTTCAGGGTATAAAAAATAACCTCGAATTGACAGTAACGGTATATAACGCGAACAAGGGTTATAATAAAAGAATAATGAATCACAGCAAAACGTTGTATGAATACGCTGAATTTATCGCGAAAGTACGCGATTACGCAGAGAACAGCGGGCTTGAATTAACGGAAGCATTGAATAATGCAGTAAGTGACTGCGTAAAAGAAAACATACTAAGGGAATTTTTACAGAAGCACAGGGGTGATATCGTGAGCATTTTAACCAGGGAATGGAATTTAGACGATGCGTTGAGAGTCAGGGCAGAAGAAACGCGAGAAAGTACGCAGGAAGAAGTTGCTAAAGAAATGTTATTAGACAACGAACCCATAGATAAAATAATGAAATACACTAAATTATCTGAAGAAAAAATATTGAACTTGAAGAAAAAAATCAAAAAATAAATTCCAAATGAAATGCGTAGGGAGAAGATCGAAATCTTCTCCCTGTTTTTTGCTAAAATTTTGTAAGATACCATTATTCCTCACCGAATGCCATTAAAATCTCGTCGCATATACCGCCCATTTTACGCAGAATCTCCGCAATCTGCGCCCGAAATCCGTGCGTTCTGAATTTATCCATTGGCGGGAAGAACTCGCCGTGAATCGCCCATATTTCCTGCCTGTAATCCTGTATTTTTTTGTACAGCGGCAATAGTGTTACAGCCATAGCCAAATCTGAATATTGTTCTACTGCGGCTTTGAAAAACTCGTCCGCCGAACTGGTACAGACACAGCAATACGGAGCGCAATGTAAATGCCAATAATTATACAATATATCAGAGAAAAAGTTATGTCTTAAAATGCTCAATGTTGTCGTTATATAAATTATTATTTATCAGTCGTCAATGCCACCGGTACGGAGAGACAAATTCGCAGCGCGAAACTCTCCGGCGTTGCCGCTTGCTGTTGAAACTATAAATTGAATCTCGGTGCAGCCGTTCAAATTGGCTTCTGTAATTGTATGCTCTCCTTCGACATAAACCCACTCGCCCACCGTTTTTGTAGAAGCATTAAACCATTGTCTGCCGGAACCGCCCTCAAAAGTCAAGCCTATTTGAATATTATTAGGCTTAGGCAGATATAACCATCCGCTGACTGTATATGTTTTGCCAGCTTTTATTTTGTCAAGAGATATTCCCTGCGCCAGATTGTCCCAGTTATTGCGTCTGCCTGTGACTTCGATGTATCTGCCGCCGTATTCGCCCGGCTCGTTTACCACATTCAGTTGAGCCACTGTCGCAGGACCGTCCCATTCATATGTAAACCAAGGGTCAGTGCCGTCTGAAAAATCACCGTTCTTTAAAAGCTGTTCGCCGGATTCAGGCTTAACTTCCGGTATGATAAGAGAATCGCTTGTATCGCCGAAGTATCTCGCGTATGAATGCCATGCCTTGAAATTGCCGTCTGCAGGATTATATAAATCGCAAATCCCGGTATAACTGCTGTCTGTAATTTCGCATTGGTCGCATATATACCAATCTGAAACGTTTACCGGACCGTCTGCCAATTCGCCGACTGCTACGCCGCGTCCGCTTCTCGATATATATACCAATCCTCTTTGGCGCATATCGCCCGTAATTCCCGTAACGCTGGAAAATTGCTCGGTATCATTTGTTATTCTTTCCCATGTATTTCCGTCGTCCTTGGAAACATACACTCCTATGGTGTCGCCGTTTGCCTGACCATATATGTAAATCCACGGCAGTTCGGGACTTGTTCCCGCACCGAAGCCTACGCCGTCAGCAAACTGCACATTCGGTAATTTATTGAATTCCGTACAGTCTTTATTTGCCGAACGCCAAAGACCTCTTTTATCATAGTGCGTACCCAAAGATATAAACACATCGCCTTCGGCTAACGGGTTGACATTCACTTTCGCCCACGGTACCCCGGCTGAATTTATTTTATCCGGGTCATTCGTATTCCATTTATTCCCCTCATATGCAAGTTCCCAGCTTTTGCCGCCGTCGGTTGAACGCCAGAATTGAGCGTCCGAAGCATTTCTGGAAGTAAATAAATAGAAAGTATCGCCGTTTACTTTATCGGACTGAAGCGTTTGGGCTTCGCTCCACCAATACATTGAACGTTCGTATAAAGTAGGGTGTGAGCCTTTATCGTCTGTGTAAACGAAACTTCCGGTCGTAAAGTCGCCTATATTGTCGGGATCATGCCATGTCTGGCCCATATCGTCCGACCATTTAGGAAATCCCAAATCGGGACACCAAACGACGTTATACGGATTTGACGAAGACATTGCGATAACTCCGCCAGTATCTTCTGTATCAATACCGCGCGCCGCTTTATCCTCGACCGGAACGCTTATCTCCTCCCATGATAGACCGCCGTCGCGCGATGCGCCGTATTTAAGCGCGTAATCGTTCGCAAACTCATGCGTGCCGGTATATACCATATATTGCGGGTATCTCCAGCAGTAATCCAAGCCCGTCCCTATCATAAGCGGGACATTCCACTCCGGGGAACCTGCTTTTACGTTTCCTGTCATGATGCGGCTTGCAGGAACTGTATTTCTGTCAATCAGCGAAAAGCCGCCCATGTCCGCGCAGCCGAACTGTACATCGGGTCCGAAAGAGCCGTCAGAATAAACAACAGGCGCGGTTTTGACATAGTAAACGCAAAGCTCGCTTATACCCTGCGTGAAATCGTCCCACACAACATTGCCGTGCGTCTTTGAAGCGGCAATATCCGAAGCTTTGACAACGCCGAATCCCGTTCCGGCATATCCTGTGTTTCCTGTAGGGTCTGCGGGGTCGATAACAAAACCTCCGCGTTCAGGGTGGCACCAGCCGTTGTATGTTGCGTAGGGTATCAGTTTGCCGTTTACCATTTTCCGAGTCCACGTGAGAGTGCCGTCCTTGCTTATTCTGTACATATTGTTCATATTATCCCAATCGTTGACCGACAAGCCGAGAGCTGCGAAATCCTGATTGCGAATATCAAGAGACAGACCGTATGTGCTTTGTTCTGCCAGTCTCGTTAAAGTTCCGCTTCTTTGCGCGGAATATACGCCGTCTTTCGCGGTTGTTACAAACACGCCGTTGTCGTTTACTATACCGCTTGCGGGAGACAAAGTTTGGTCGCCGTCTAATTTTGTAAAATTCAAACCGCCGTCGGTCGTAACATACACGCCCTGACCCGTAACTCCTATATAAAATGTTTTTGTTCTTCCGTCAGGCATTACGCCGTTGGTTTTGTCAAACGCTATGTAAGTATAACCCCGCCAGGCAGATTCGCCGGAAGCCGCAGGCAAACCGGTCGTATTCAGCTTTTCCCAGTCGTTTTCTGAAATGTTATATCGCCACAGTCCGTCCTGACGCGAAGCAAAATACAGCAGATTTGTATCGTTGGGGTCAACGCGCAGGCGTTCGCCCGTTTCGTTGCGTCCGTCGCCGTTGCCGTCCATAAGCACCCCCGCGTCGCCGTTTTCAAACCATAGCTTTGTGTCTGTCCATGTTTGACCGCCGTCGCCGCTCATGAATACATTGCCGTGGCTGCCGGAACCGTTTGCGGCGAAGTAAACTTTATTGCCGTCGATTGGGTCAACCGCGATACTTTCGATAGATACAAAAGTTCCCAAGTCGCCGCCCATACCCTCTTGAAGCGGTATCCAAACACCCTGTTTGCCGTTTAACGATTGGCTGCGGTCAAGCCTGTACACGCCGCCAACGTCTGTTTTTGCGTACATTTGGTATGGTTCTGTCGGACAAACAACAACGCCCGTCACCCAACCCATGCCGTTCATATTGGTATCGTACCATTTCCAGTCTTTTGCGCTTGTACCTGTTGGTATAACTGGTGCATTTCCGTCGGTTGTTACTTTATTAGCAGTATCCGATTCCATAGAGAGCGTATTTTTCTCTGATTCCATAACTGTTCCCTCTTCAATTTCATTATTTTTTGATTCGCTTTTTTCGCACGCTGTGAAAACAATTAAGAATAATACAACCAAAATAAATATTTTTATTTTCATGATAACTCCTGTAACACAATCAATTTCAATTTTTACAACAACGCTTTTTTGTTAATTTTTTTGAATACTTATTTGTTAATGTCTGCGGTGAATATCGTCCGGTCCGCCATCTGCACCTGTAGGCAATGCGTACCTCATGATTACTATTAGAACTACGCATTATTTTTTTATATAAAATGTTGAAGATATGCGTATTAAATCAGTATATAGTAAATATATAACAAAAATATAAACATGATAGGAGTTGTTTTATAATGATAATAGCAATCGACCACGGCAACGTTTCCGTAAAAACGAACAGTCGAACTTTTAAATCGGGAATCCGCGAAAGCGATACTCCTCCGCCTTTTGGCGATGATACTCTGAAATACAATGGAAAATATTATACGCTCTCGGATAAACGGATTCCGTTTATGAGAGCAAAATTCTCAGACGAACGCTTTTTCGTGCTTTCATTATTTGCGATAGCGTTCGAGATAGAGGACATGGGACGGTATGAACCGGGCACTATGAATGTCCATGTTCTCGCCGGGTTGCCTCCCGCGCATTTCGGGTCCCAGTTCGAAGAGTTTGAGGAGTATTTCAAGCGCGGAATAGAAGAATTTGAGTTTCACGGAAAGAAGTTTAAAGTGAACCTATATGATTCGACGGTTTTTCCGCAGGCATTCGCCGCCGTCATGCCTATATATAATCAAATCAACACTTTCCCCCGCGTGACAATTATTGACATAGGCGGATTCACGGCGGACTATTTGATAATGAAAAACGGCGAATTCAATAAATCAAACTGCGGTTCGTTGGAGCATGGCGTAATTCATCTTTACAACAAAGCTATTGAACGTATAAATTCTGATTTGAATTTATTGCTGGACGAATCCGACATCGACATAGTAATAAGAGGAGAACCAAACGAATACGGCGACGATGTAAAAAACATAATTTATGATACCGCGGAAGAATTCATATCAGACCTATTCGGCAAGCTCCGCGAACGCTCTATAGATTTGCGTTCAGGCAGGACGGTATTTGTCGGCGGAGGGTCTATTCTGCTTCGAAAACAAATTGAGGCTTCCGGTAAAGTATCATCGCCGATATTTGTAGATAAAATATCGGCAAACGCTAAGGGATACGAGTTGCTGTATAAAGCGACAAAAGCAAGAAGGTGAACATGTGAGCGGTAAAATAGTTGAAACAAGGTTTACGATTCAATTCAGCCGTACAGACCCCTCGCATCTACAGGTAGTCGAAATTCTTAACCGGCAGGGGCGACGCAGCAAAGCGCAGTACATTGTAAACGCTGTGCTTCACTATAAAAATTGCGGTGAGACGACAAATATGCAACGAACGGCTGAACTCGAAAAAATTATCGAAGTTGTCGTGAACCGAATATTGCGAGACAGGGAAGAAAGCAATAAGGATAAAATAAATGATGAAACTACGCCCGGAAAATTAAAAAAGCAAAGTCCTGTTACTGAGGAAATAAGTTTTGACGACGCATTGGAATCTCTTGGGAAAAACGGGTTCAATGTTGTGGCAGATGCACTTGATATGTTTAGAAAAAAATAAAAATAATATGTTCTTTTTGCTATTACTTTTTTTGGTAATATTTAGGCGTATATCCGGTAAGTCTTCTAAACGTGCGTATAAAACTTGATATATTTGTATATCCGACAAGTTCACATACTTTATATATATAAATTCCCTGTTTTATAAACTCCCGCGCTTTTATTATACGGCAATATATTAAATATTGATTTGGAGTCAAACCGATTTCTCTTTTAAATAATTTAATCAACGTTTGTTTACCTATAAAAAATTTTGAAACAAGGTTATCTAAATTCAAATCCATTGATAAATTATCTTGAATATATTCCATAATGGGACGCAACTGCTCGTTATAAGCATAATTTTTAACGGCAGGGCTTATTTGGTTCGCATAATAAATTTCATTTATAAACAACAAGATTTCGCATAATATCAATTTGATTTTTAATTTGTATGAATTGGTGTTCTTGTCTTCATAGCAATAAATAAATTTATTTAACAACAAAATTATTTTTTCTTTTTGAGTTTCGTCAAGTTGAAGGCAATTTTGAAATTTTGAAGTTCTGTTTGTAAACTGTTCTGTAAGTTCCGGGTAAGCAAAGAACATTTCCTGCATAAATTTAGGATTAAACTGAATAATGAACCTATCGTGCAAAACATCTGGGGAAACGATAATCCTGTGTATATCAGTATCGTTAAAAACAGCGATGGAACCGCTTTTTAACACATACGACTTAGTTCCCACATTACAAGTTATATTTTCTGTTAAAAAAAAGCAGATTTCATAATGGTCATGGAAATGCGTCGGCATTTCCCAATTATAACATTTTAAATGTCCTATCCAATAATTATTACCTTGGACTTTTACCGCTCCTTCGTCGATATCTGTAATTGCCTCAGTTTGCACCAAAACCTGGGTATTATAGTTTATTGGCAATGTCTTGGGGGTTTCCATATCGGCTGGCATATCTTTTTTGTTTTTTATTGAATCCATATAAATAACCTTCGTAAATGATATTATTTAATTTGAGAGAAAAAATAGCAATATACTTTACAAGAAAGATTTAGTTTTATAAAACAGAACATCCTCAGAATTTATATAATTTTAGCACATATTTATATAATATCTGCAAACTATTTTTAAAAATCTTGTTGTATAATATAATCATAATGTGAATTGTCAGTTAAAATAAGCAAAAGTATAATTGAGAAGTAAGCTGCCAAAGATGAACAAACGTTATTAATAAAACAAGAATTGAAAATTTGCCGGAAAAGAAACATCATAAAATTTATAACGGCAAAATGGAGATTTATATGAAACAAAAAAGTAATTTTATCGAAAGGATTATCGACAAAGATTTTTCAACCGGAATGAAAAAGATAAAGATTAGCCGGAACGTTGTAGGGAAATCGGGGTTTAATTTGCACAGCCATGATTTTTTTGAAATTGAAATAGTTCTTTCGGGAAATGCGGTTCATGTGCTTAACGGGCAAAATTATAATATAAAAAAAGGCATGATTTATCTTTTAGGCCCTTCTGACTGCCATAAATATATTTTTGTCGAACAGGATTTGGTTCTTCTAAATATAACTTTCGATATGACGTTTATCGATGAAAAAATTATGTTTGACATAATTAATAATTATCCTCAAAGCATAAATATCGCCGACAACAAAAATTTTGATTTTATACAGTCATTGTTTCTTAAAGAATATGAGGAAAATTTTACGCACAAAGTTATCAGTCTGAAAAATCTGCTTGAATACTTTATAATATTGCTTCTCAGACTACAATCTGATTCGCGCGTTTTATTTAATTTTGATAACAATGAGCAAATCGCGGTACGAAAAATTCTAATCTATATCCATAGTTATTTCAAGGAAAACATAACGCTCGGTGAAATCTCAAAATATACGCATTTAACGGAAACATATTTATGCGACGTTTTTAAAGCCACTATGTCGAAAACAATTTTTAAATATATAAAAGAATTAAAACTTGATTATTCCGCAAAACTTTTAGGCGAGTATAGCTATCTTTCAGTAGGAGAGATATGTTACGAATGCGGATATAATACCTCGTCGAATTTTTACCGCGATTTCAAAAAGCGTTATGGAATTAGCCCTTTGGAGTACAGAAATTCTCGTAATTTTCCATTGGAAAACAATTCATCCGAAGATATACACTAAAATCACTAAAATATAGGACGAAAACAAATAAATATTGTGATATTATATTATCATGATAATTATTTTATATTGTGAACATATCACAGTCTAACATAGTGGAATAAATCAACGTAAAATGTTGGTCGTTGTATATAAAGCAAATTTTAAAAATACCGTCAAGAGGTGGTTCTTATAAAAAGACTTCTTTTAGTGGCAATATTATTGGCAATCGCAATATTATCAGGCATATTTGCGGCTTCCTGCAACAGTGAAAACAGTCAGACAAACAACAATGCAAATCAGACAAACGCGCCGGACCAAGCCGCAAGCGACACTACTGCAGGTGAAAGCACAACCGCAAAAATCCTTCCCGATGTCCCGGCAAAAGACTACGGCGGCTACACATTTACTATTCTCGGGAACAGCGAAGCATACAACACGCATTGGGTTTCCCACGATATTTACGCCGAAGGCGAAACTGGCGACACAATAAACGACGCGGTATATGACAGAAACAGGACAATAGAGGAAAAATATAACATTAAAATCAACGGCATATTATCCGGTAATCAGTACAACGACGCGAAAAAAAGCATCCAGTCCGGGGACAACTCATACGACGTTCTCACTGTGCCTCTGCAGGGCGCGTCGGCAAGTTTGGCGCAGCAGGCGATGTTGTATGACCTGAAGAATTTGCCGTATATCGAGCTGGATAAACCCTGGTGGGACCAAAGGGCAAACCAGTCGCTCTCAATCGGAAATAAACTCATGTTCACAATAGGCGATTTGCTGATTATCGACAAAGATTCGTTATTTATATATCTGTTCAACAAAGATGTATTGAAAGATCAGGGGTTGGACGACCCGTATCAGCTTGTAAGAGACGGCAAATGGACTATTGATAAAATGTGGGACATGGCGAAAACAGTCACAAAAGACGTAAACGGCGACGGCGTTATGGATGACAGCGACAGCTACGGACTGATAACCGCGATTCACACTATGTACGGAAACGTCATGGGTTCAGGTCATTTCATCACGACAAAAGACGCGGACGATATGCCTGTTTTGAATATCACAGACCCGATGATACAGGCGTCTTACGACAAATGGATAAATATATTCAACGACAGAACCAACACAATCGTCGCACAGGACTGGATGACAAAATACCCCGGAGACGCAATATGGGACCAGGAGCTTCAACAGCTCGCGGAAAAAAGAGGTCTGTTTTTGTACACAGGCATGAACAGGGTAACTATGCTCAGAGAATCCAACTGCAATTTCGGCATACTGCCGAATCCAAAATTCGATGAATCTCAGAGCGAATATTATAATCAGGTTCACCCGTGGTGCACAACGGCGATAAGCGTTCCGATATCTGCGCCGGACCCGGAAAGGACCGGGATAATTCTTGAGTCTCTGACGGCGGAGAGTTATTATACTTTGCGTCCGGCATATTACGACATATCGCTAAAAAGTAAACTTATGAGGGATGACGAATCTGGGGAAATGCTCGACTTGATATTCAACACCCGCTGTTACGATTTAGGTTCGGTATATAACTGGGGAGGAATATTCGATATGTTCGGCAATATGGCAATAGCTAAAAATACCGATTTCGTTTCGGGATATGAAAAAATCCTGCCGAAAGTCCAGAGCGAAATGCAAAAAGCCATAGACAGTTTCAATGCTCAGGAATAAAGTCAACATATAGAGATAGAAAATATATAAATTAACGAAAGTTAATTTTTATATAAAAAAACAAAAAATATTAGGAGGATCAGAAAGTTATGTTAAAAAAAGTGATTGGTTTTACCATCGGCATAGTTATTATCGCATGTATGATGACTTTCACAGTAATGGCTCAATATGACCTCGGAAACGTTGTATGGGACCAGGAAGGAGACCCGCCCGGCTCGTGGGTGGCTTGGACCGTCGCGTCGGACAACCTGCTTGGCAGCAAACCATATGACGGTAAGCATTTAGACCTTGATGTTCTCTCTAAGGCAAAAAATCTGTACCTTGAATTCAATGAAGAAGTCGAGTTGGTAGACATCATACTCTGCGGAGACGGCAACGGCTGGGGCTGGACTCCGAGTTCGTTTGCGGTGAATGGTACGAGCGTTTCAATACCGGTCGCCGATATAAGTGCTTATAGCGATTTTGTGGCTGGAACCGACGGCTTTTTAGTATTGGCTAAAACAGGTGTTTCGGAAAACATCAGCGGTCTGGTAAAAACTGCTATACTGTTAAATGACGGCGAAACGCCGCCCGCAGCCGTAGCTCCTGAAACCACTGTAGCGGAAATCGCGCCTGCTGTTGCTGACACAACCGCCGCTCCTGAACCGGCACCTGTAGTCGCATCAACACCCAGCGTCACGACAGCTCCGCAGACAGGCGACACGACCATAATGATTTTTGCGAGTGTAATGATGATTGCGGCTGTCTGCGTCGTTATATTAAGAAAAAAGATTACTGTTAAATAAAGTTAATTCACTTTTGAACATAAAATAACCCTGTCAAATTAATTTAAGCCATATTAATTTCGGCAGGGTTATTTTTATTATAAAATATATAGTTATAATTGTTTCAAAAATTAAATATATTATTGCTTTTTTCATTTATTTTTTCATAAACTTCTTTTTAATTTAGTAATCAATTATCACATATGACAAATAAAAAATTTAATAGTATATTGTCATATGTGATGATGATTACTCCTATAATTCTTGATAATCAACCGCCTTTTGTGTGTTTGATTATCAAATGAACCTACGCAAATTAAAATTTTTAATAATTATGTTATAAAATAATAATTATATTCTACGCGATGAGAAAATTTATAAATAATACTCAAATATACGGAGGATAAATTTTATGGTTGACGGAATAAAAAAAGCGATAGATTATATTAAATCAAACGACGCATATATAAAAAAAGCGATAGAGCTGCAATGTTCTGTGTGGCGGTGTGAAAAAACAGATATGCCTCCGCTTGCATTGTCATGCTGGCTCACAGAGAAACAGCAGTCGTGGCTGCCGTGGTATAATTTCAAAGAAATTCACTTTGACGGCGAAAAAATGTTTATAAACGGTCTGCGCGAAGTTTTGACCGCCGTCAACGGCAATTACGGCAGAGTGCCGTCTATGCGCGCCAATATGGGCTGCGGGATTGTACCTTCGCTGTTCGGAAAACAACAGACGTTATTTGAGGATAAGATGCCTTGGCTTTTGGAGCATTTGAAAAAAGAAGATATAAAAAATATAAGCGAAGATTATATTTTTAGTATCAACAACAGCGCAGAATTTGCTGCGGCTATGGAACACATGGAATATATGACGGGTATATTGCGCGGAAATAAGCTGACCGGAAAAGTTTTTGTTTATCCGCTTGATTTACAGGGAGCAATCGACACGGCTCACCTTGTTTACGGCGATTCGATTTTCTATGATTTTTACGACGACCCCGATTTTATGTATCATCTGTTAAATTTAAGCAATAAATTGATTTATTTCGCAATGAATGAATGTTTTAAAAGAATCGATAAAAGCGACGAATATATTACACACTATAATTCTATAATCATGCCGAAAAGCATGGGAGGCATAAAAGTAAGCGAGGACACGACGACTTTATTGTCGCCGCCGCTTATCGACGAATTTTCCGAACCTTATCTTCGTAAAATATTAAGTCATTTTAACGGCGGTTACGTGCATTACTGCGGGAAAAACGATCATCTTCTCAATATGTTGTTAAATGAGCCGCTGGTTCGCGGGATAAATTTTGGCAATCCCGAAAAACACGATATGACAAAAATTCTTGAAAAATGCCGTGACAGTAAAAAAATATATTACGGTTCTGTAAATAAAAAAGACGGCGAAGACCTGTTTGATTATTTCGTCCGCGTTCTTGAACCGTCATATGACAGAAACGCCGGTTATTTTTATATTATTCTTGAATATGGTTGCGGTTTAAGCGAACGCGAAAACGTGATAGGAGAGTTTGAACGGGCGGCTGAATATGTTATAAAAAATTGCGAACAAACGGGAGCGTAATCATGAAGATAAAAGTATTTGTTCTGGTTATATTTATATTTTTATTAATTATTTTAACGGCTTGCGTAACCGGCAAATCAAACAAAAGCGAAAGCGAGGAGGAGACAGTTATGGAATCTAATACAAATACGCCTGTATCGGATATTAAAGATGCGGGTTTGTATGGCGACGAACAAAATGATAGTGCAAAAACGACGGCTGTTGTCAGCGTTAAAGAATCTCTTAAAGAAGTGGGTTTCTACACCGACTGGCAACTCGCCGGCATACCGGGCGGAATTCCCAATGCGACAGTAGTTCAGGGAGACCCAATCAGCCCCGGCGAGAACGTGGCAGACGTTATCAATTCAAGAATTCAAGCCGCAGGCGATGCGGTTCGCGACTCCGGCGGCGCGTCTCCTGCCAATTTGCGCGTTGTACAGCTTACCGAAGGGATTTTTGAACTGGGAGATACCACAATCAGCCTGAACAGAGCGGGCGTTATATTGCGCGGAATGGAAGAAAAAACTGTTCTTCGCGGCACTACCAACAATGACTGCATTAACATCGGCGAATCGAAATATTATTCGTTAAGCGTTCCCGTCATTGATGTGACAGCCGACGCCAATGTCGGCGACGACCGTATTACCGTCGCGGATGGCAGTATATTTGAAGTCGGTCAGATCCTCCGGCTCGACAGGTTCGCCGACGACGCGCCCGCAGCCGACGGAGGCACGGAATGGGACAACGGTCATAATCAGTTTATGCGCGGAACAAATACCGAGTTCGGTCCTATTGCTTCGCCGTCGGGCACCCGTCCCATATCACAATATATAGAAATATCCAGCATAAGCGGCAATACGCTGGTATTGGCAAACAGGATTAATATAGCCTTTCATTTAAAAGGCGCGAGCGGGAAGGATTTATATCCGCAGGTCTGGGACACAGGCGCGCAGGATTATAAATATATAGGTCTTGAAGACATGAAACTGCAGATGACAAATGGCGACGGCAATCTCAGCGAATGGTCGTGGCATCTTCCGGCAGTGCATTTCAGGGTTGACAGCTCTTACAGCTGGATGAAAAACGTAGAAAGCGACGGCACTTATTTTGACGAAAATGGGTGGGGATTCATGGGGAGGCATATAGAAGTGAACGGCTTCCGCAATCAGGTAACGGGCAATTATGTACATCATTCGTCGCAGATTAATCCGGGCGGGAACGGCTACGGGATTCGCTTTCACGGTACGGACTGCGTTATCGACAACAATATCTGTGATTTCCTGAATAAGCCGCTACTCGGTCAAACGTCAGGCGGGGGCAATGTTATAGCATATAATTATGTTCCCAACGCCGTAATCGGACCTTGGAACGGCGGCAATTATGCCGACGGCGCAACTCCCGATAAGCCGCAGACTGTCTCCAATTGGGTTGAAACAGCCATAGACCCCAGTCACGGAGGCATTTCGCATTCCGACCTGTACGAGGGAAATTACACGTCAAATATACATACGGACGGCACCAGCGGAAACGGCTTGATAGTGCTTTTCCGCAACTTTTCACGGGGAGGCAATATGGGGGGCAACGGTCCTGACGGCGCATTGTATAATATGAGCCGTTTTACCGTCGGTTCCCTCTATGGTTTGCACATAGCCGGAGGGCAGTTTCAGCACGCTTCCATCGGAAACGTTTACTTGGATTCCAAAACCGGTCCGGGAGCGGATGTCTGGAGTACGAAAGATAACGGTACTACGGTTTACAGCTATGGTTCAGCGGTCTTGGCAATACTGATTCACGCGAATTTACCGGCGACCGATTCTATTGGGCTTACGACTACAATTACAGGAACAACGACATAGAAACGGGTAGGACGGAAGATTCGACAGTTTGCGGGACTTGGGCTATTCCTGACAGCAATCTTTCGGATTCGCTTTATCTTGATTCCGCGCCGGATTACTTCGACGGCTATGTATGGCCTCCCGTCAACCCGTTCGGAAAAACTGATGATGAGCGTATCGGCGATTTACCGGCTAAGAATCAATATGAAAGCTATAAACAAAAATAAAACCAAACACGATATAGGGGGATAAATTATGTATCGTTCAAACAACCAATATTTCGGTGAAATCAGACAATATCTTGACCGCATACCGATAATAGAAACGCACGAGCATTATACGCAATATTACGGAGCGGAAAATGCGCTTGATTTCATACTCGGCAATTATTATAATTCCGACTACCAGTCAGCGGGCGGAATCAATTTGCCGGAAGAAATGCCCGCGAAAGAACGCTACGAGCGTTTTCTGACGTTTTACAATAAGTCGAAACATACGGCTTACGCGTGCGGAATGATAGAGGGATTGCGTTTATGCTGGGGTATTGACAACATAGACAATTATGAAAATTTTCAAATATTGGAAGAAAAGCTAAAATCAAGGGACGTTTCTATTTACGAAAGAACTATGGAAAAGCTGAATATAAAAGCAAAAGTCGTGGATATATGGAACCTCATGGACATAATAGACGGCAAAATCACAGGATATTCAAAATACTGCCGATTCGCATTCACGCTGCCGTCATTCCATGATAACCATTCAAAGCAGGATTTGTTGAAATATCAGAAATATCTGAACCGGACTGTCGTATGCCTTGACGATTATCTCGAAAGTTTTGATAACTATCTGCAAAAATGCGTCGATTTCGGTGCTGTCTGTTTCAAAGACCAGACGGCTTACCGCCGCAGTATAGCGTATGGCAACCCCACAAAAGACGAGGCTGAAAAAGTATTCAACTCTATGATGTCCAACCCCCGCGAAATCGTCGGCGACGACCGCGCGGTCGCTCTCGACGATTGGCTGTTCCACTACGCCATGCGCAAGGCGGCGCAGCATGATCTGCCGGTGCAGATACATACGGGACATATGGCGGGCATAAGAAACGATATTGTCAAAACGAACGCTGCGCATTTGATTCCGACGCTCGAAATGCACGAAGACGTAAAGTTTGATTTATTTCACGGCAACTGGCCTTACATGGACGAATATTTGTACATTGGCAAAAATTATCCGAACGCATATCTGAATCTTTGCTGGGTGCAGAGTATCGACCCGATTTATTGTATCGAATTGATGAAACGCGCGGTGATGACAGTGCCGCACAGCAAAGTCATGGCTTTTGGCGGAGATACTGGTATGGTCGAATGGACGGCGGCTTATTTATCACAGGCAAAAGACAATGTTTCCTGCGCTTTGTCTGAATTAACAGACAGCGGATGGCTGAACATTGCCGAGGCAAAACAGATAGCCGCCGATTGGTTTTTTAACAATCCCAATCATTTATTCAAACTCGGATTTGAGCCGTTTAAAGCATAAATTTATGAGATAAACATCAAAATATCTAAGAAAGAAGTGGTACTTATTATGAAAATAGCAATAGCACAAATTCCTGTAGTTGAGGAGATAGGGAAAAATTTAAAAGAAATTACAGCGGCGGTCGAATACGCCAAAGATGTAAAAGCGGATATTCTGCTTACTCCCGAAGGTTCGCTTTCGGGTTACAGCCATATTTTTGACCGGAAGGAAGCCGGAGAAGCATTAAAGGAAATATGCGCTTTCGCGAAAAAAAGCCATGTTGGGCTGGCTCTTGGCACTTGTTGGGACGATGACGACGGTAAATGTTACGATGGGATTCGGTTTTACCTTCCGGACGGGTTATACCTTGGTTGTTCTGCAAAGCAGCTTTTATGCGGCACTCTTGACGATGAACCGATAGGAGAGATAAATCATTATGCGGTTATGCAGCCGCGTGTGTTTGATTACATGGGAACAGTTATAGGCGGGCTTGTCTGCAACGATATGTGGGCGAATCCTTCTGTTACTCCAATGTCCGATACTTATCCCGCGAGGATATTAGCGAAAATGGGGGCGAAAGTGATTTTTCATGCGGTAAACGGCGGACGGGACGAGAGTAAGTTTTCGCAGGAAACAGTAAAATTGTTCCACGAAGCGCATATTCTTGTGCAGTCGGCGGCATATAACTTAACTATTGTTAGCGTTGACAACGCGGAGCCTCTTGATATCGGCGTTGCGTCAAAGGGAGGTTTCGCCGCCCGGGGGGAATGGCTTTTCACCCTGCCTGACAAAGGAAGACAATACGGGTGTTTAGCGATATGACAAGGGAGACAAATATGAAATTTACATAAAACGCGCTGAGCATTTAATTCGGAAATAATAAAACCAGAGGAGTTAATAAATGATTTGGACCAGAGAAGAATATATTGCTCACATGACGTTTGAATATACGGGGAAAGAAATGTTTACGGAGTTATTCGGACTGCTTACAGGTCTTGATAATGAGTGGAAATCACAGGATGCGACTCCCGACGAACTTGATTTATCAGCGTTCGGCTGGGACAGCGTATTATATACAGATACAGCTTGTAATACTTTCGCAATAACCAGTCTGTCGCCATATATTCTTGAAGATAATAATGAATATACTATATCGGTAGATTATATGGGAAGAACACAGAAATTAATAAAATCCAGCGCAACTATTGCCTTGCCGACAGATTATCCCGTCAAAGATTTCGACGACTGGCTTAAAATAAAGCATTGGTATAAATTTGACGAAAGCAGGATTAATACAGAGCGATTGAAAAAAGCAAAAGAACTGCATGATAAAGGTTATCTGACCGTAGTCTGGATTCCGGGGGGATTCGACGAACCGCGCCAGCTTATGGGCGAAGAAAATCTATGTATAGCATATTATGAACAGCCGGAATTGATACATGATATGCTGAATACAATCGCCGAAACAAATATGAAAGTATTTGAACGAATATTTGAATATGTTGTTGTCGACAATATATCAATTCACGAAGATATGGCGGGGAAAAGCGGACCTCTGGTGGGACCGTCGCAGATAAAGGAATTTATTACGCCGTATTATTTGAAAATTTGGAACGAATGCAAACTTCACGGGACAAAACTGTTTTCGCAGGACAGCGACGGCAATATGAACGGGGTTATAGACGCTTTTTTGGACGCAGGAGTGAATATCATGTACCCGTTTGAGCCTAATTCGGGAATGGATATGGTAGCGGCAAGGAAAAAATATGGCAAACGTATAACATTCAAAGGCGGCATAGACAAATTCGCGCTTCGTGGAAACAAAGACGATATAAAACGCGAACTTGAATATAAAATGTGCGGCGAAATGTTGGGCGGTGGGACTATATTCGCGATAGACCACCGCATACCAAACGGCGTGCCTATTGAAAATTACCGGTATTACGCCGAACTCGGCAGGAAATTGCTTGGCCGCACGGAATATAAAAGCAGCCCGCATATAAGAATGGCGTTTTAGAAGCGGCATAAATGAAAGAGATCCGAATACGCAAAGTATATGAAAAATAAAATTTGAGAGGCAGGAACATTATATTTATGAAAAAAATCATACGCACTCTAAGCATATTAATTATAACCGTATTAGTCATGACGGCAGTATCATGCAATTCCAGTAACAGCAACACCGACAATACAGACAACTCAAATACTCAGAATACAGGGAATAACGCCGATACGACAGAAGCGGCTACTGCGCCCGACGTAATTTCGGTTTTGGCTTCGCTGCCTAACGCTGATTACGGAGGCTATAATTTCAGAATACTGACGTCAAATTGGTTCAATGCCAATCTTGAGGCGCGGCAGGCTCCGGACGAGCAGCAGACAGGCGATATAATAAACGATGCGCTGTATATACGCGACAAACAGGTAGAAGCCAAATATAATATAAATATATCATATAATATTATAGATTACGACGTGAACCAGATTCTGAGCAATGCGCAGAAATCTATCAAAGCCGGTGACGATGCGTTTGATTTCGGTATGGATAATATGATAACATTCACAAAAGGGCTTGCTCAGAATGGTATGCTAGTCGATTTCAACACAATATCGAATGTAGATCTGACCCAGAGCTGGTGGAGCAAATACGCAATCCGCGACCTGACTATCAACGGCAAATTTTATTTTGCGACTGGTGATATAACCGCAAGATATCCTGATTCACAGTATATATTGCTTTTTAATAAAAAAGTATTTGCAGACGAAGGTCTTGACCTCCCTTACCAGACTGTGCGCGACGGAAATTGGACACTTGATACATTTACTAATCTGATAAAAGATAAAAGCAGGGATTTGAACGGCGACGGCGTTCTGGACAAGAATGATTTCTACGGTCTGGCTGTTGAAACCAGTGCTCCGTTCTGCTTTTTGCAAGCGTGCGGAGAAGGTTTGATAAAGATAGTTGACGGCAATCCGACTATTAACGTAACAAATGACAGAACTGTTAATATAATGGGTCAATTAGCTTCGTTTTGGACCGATCCGCAATATATGTATTATCCAAAAAATTATGTGGTTTACGACGAAGTTCCGATATTTAAAAATGACCAGACATTGTTTGTGGCGCAGACATGCTCTAATCTTTCGCTGTTCAAAGATATGAACTCTGATTTCGGGATTCTGCCGCTGCCTAAATACGATACAAATCAAACTGAATATTATTCGTACTGCCAGCCTTACGCAAGCGCGTCGGTATGCGTTCCTGTTACAAATACCAATTTAGACCGTACAGGTACGATTATAGAGGCACTTGCCGCCGCGGGAAAATATACTTCTACTCCCGCAGTGTATGATGTCACTTTGAAAACAAAATATGCCCGAGACGAGGACAGTGCAGCGATGCTTGACATAATTGTCGCAGGTTCATGCTACGATTTTTCGTTTATATACGATTGGGGCGGACTGTACAGCACTTTTGAAAGCACAATGGACAGCGGGCAGAATTTTACGTCAAAATTTGACGCTATATCAGCTAAAGTGCAGGCGGCTATAGATAAAACTGTAACGGCGTATGCGGCGCAGTGACAATTTCTTGATTAGATAATTTAAATAATAACTATAAATAAGCAAATTTATAATTTACCGTAATATTGCACAAAAATATTGCTATTTTTGTAGGGCGTGGCATCCTTGACACGCCGTAAACCACGCAAATTCGTTAATTAGACGGCGCGTTTGGGAAACCGCGTCCTACAATTTTGTGCATATTTTAAATTTGCTCATTTATAGATAATAAAACAAGCAGCATATGGCTGGGCTATAAAAGAGTTTATTGCGCCGTATTATATAAAAATATAAAAAATAAATATTTGTAGGAGGATATAAAAAATGTACAAAACAAAAGTAAACCTAAAACGCATAATATCTGTGATTTTACTGTTGTCTTTAACGGTTTTCGCATTGATTTCATCTTCATGTCAAACCGCCGGGAACAGCAATTCACCCACTTCCGCGCAATCCGCAGATCAAAATCAACAACAGTCTCAATCCGAGGAACAGACGACGATGCCTGAATTCACTCCTGTCAGCGGAACAGACTACGGGGGATATGATTTCAGAATACTCGGCTACGACGGACAGGCAGCAGGGACATGGCAAATCGCCGCAATCTCCGAAATCATGGCAGAACAGGAAACAGGCGAACCGATAAACGACGCCATATATAAACGGAATCAACAAGTTGAAAGCCTGTATAACATTACATTCGACATAGTTCCTGTAACATATCCGAATAGAGGAGATTTTGCCACAAAATTCACAAAAGCCGTCCTCGCCGGAGACGATACTTTCGACGCAGCTTTTATGCTCGGATATTCTCTTCCCGCCGCGTTAAGCAAAAATAATATGGCTTACGATTTAAAGACTATCCCCGCTCTCGACCTGACAAAAAGCTGGTGGGACCAAAATTCTGTAAAATCCCTGTCAATCGGCGGAAAGCTCAACGCGGTTGTAGGCGACGTGAATTTATATTCAGCTTCCGCGCCGATCGTCATATACGCGAACAAACAGATTATGCAGGATTATTCCGTCGGAGATTTATATCAAATGGTTAGGGATGGCAAATGGACTTGGGACGTTTTATATGATATAGCCAAGCAAACCACAAAAGATTTAGACGGCGACGGCAAAATCACCAAAGACGACCAGGTTGGTCTTTTCACGCAGACTGCATATTTACAGAATGCAGTAAACAGCGCGGGAGAACTGATAACCACTAAAAACAACGAGGATATTCCTGTACTTTCTCAGGATCTGGACAAAACTGCGGCGATAGTAAGCAAAGTCGTTCCGATTCTGAAAGACAGCAATACGAGTATAGTGGGTGACACTATAACGGGATATAACAATGCATATTTCGATTTTGTAATGCCGAAATTCCGGGACGGCGGGATTATGTTTTTAATGCAACAACTTATGATGAGTTTTGAACTCCGGAGTATGGACGCCGATTTTGCCATACTTCCATTCCCGAAGTACGACGAAACCCAGACGAATTATGGAGCGGTGACTTCAACTTACTGGGACACATATACGGTTATTCCGGCAACCTGTACAGATACGGAGAGAACGGGCAATATACTTCAGGCGATGGGGTATTATTCACAGCAGTATGTGACGCCCGCATATTTCGATGTAACCGTTACAAATAAAATAGCGCGCGACACTGATTCATTGGATATGTTGGATATAATAATGAGTAACAGGCAGTATGACCTCTCGTATTTGTATGATTGGGGCGGCATAAATGAGATGTTTGTTAATATAATGAGTTCGGGAAATGCGGACACGTTTATGTCGCAGTTAGAAAAGAACCAGCCCGTGATAGATGCAGCTATTCAAAAAACTCTCTACGAACTCCAGCAAAATTAAAACATATTAAAACAATAGGAAAGGCAGAAATAGAAATGACAAACCGCGATATTTATTTGAAAACGCTCCTGTTTCAAAATCCCGGCAGAATTCCGTTTGAACCCGGCGGACCGAGGAAATCCACACTCGAACGCTGGCATAATGAGGGATTGCCCAAAGACGTAAGCTGGTGGGACTATGTTGTCCGCGACAGGTTGAATATAACCTTGCCGCAGTCGAAATCCGTCCCGTTTTCACACCCCGATTTTAGAATGATTCCGTGGTTCGAGGAAAAAATACTCGAACACAAAAACGACTCATATATAATTCAGGACTGGATGGGCGCGATTCTGGAAATCTCCGACAAATATGATTACACATATATCAGAAACTCGATAGATTTCGTCACGCGCAGGTGGCTCAAATGTCCCGTCGAAAACCGTGAAGATTGGTCGGAAATGAAAAAACGCTACGAACCAAATACGCCGGGAAGGGTAAAAGAATTTACTCCTGATGAAGTACAGCAGATCAGCGAACGCGACAGCTTTTTGTCCGTGTCAGTCAACGGACCGTTCTGGCAGCTGCGCGAGTGGCTCGGATTTGAGGGGTTATGCACAGCTTTTATTGAAGAGCCTGAATTTGTCGCCGAAATGATAGAGTTCTGGCAGGATTATGTGCTGCATATATTTGGAAGATTATTTAAGCAGGGTATTGTTCTGGACGGCGTATGGATTTCGGAAGATATGGCGTATAAAGCTCACAGCATGATTTCGCCCGCGATGACGAGGGAATTTCTGTTGCCTGTTTTAAAAAGTGGATTGATTATTTCAAAGCAAACGGCGTAAAAATAATAGACATGGATTCGGACGGGTATATTGCAGAGTTGATTCCGATATGGATTGAGGCGGGTATAAACGTGTGCGACCCTATTGAAGTGGCGGCGCATAATGACATAGTGCTGTACAGAAACACATACGGCGAAAAAATGCGTATAAAGGCGGCGTAGATAAGCGCACGATAGCGGCGGGAGGCAAAGTCATAGAGGACGAACTGAAAAGAATCTCGCCCGTGATAGAAAGCGGAGGATTTATTCCGTCGTGCGACCACGGCGTGCCGAACGACATATCGCTCGAAAATTTTATTTATTACGCCCGTTTGCTTGCGAAATACACGGGCTGGCTGTAAAAAAGCGCAGTTTGAATAACATCAATACATAAATAAAAATTAATCAATGCCGTCAATCAAATTACCCATAACTATAACATTTTTTATATTTATATCTTCGTCGAATATTACTATATCCGCGTCGAATCCGTCTGCTATATCGCCTTTATTTAACAATCCGAGAATACTTGCGGGATTTTTAGTCATCATTTTTACCGCGTTGGGAATACTGACCCCGGCTTCCTTAACCATAGTCCTTACCAATATGTCGGCAGTCGCAACGCTCCCCGCAAACGCCGACCTGTCCGGCAGTTTCGCCACACCGTCTTCGATAATACACGGCATACTCTCGCCAACCCTGCCAAGCAGAGACGGTCCTTCGCCCATTCCCGCTCCCCTCATCGAATCTGTCACTAAACTGATTTTATCTATCCCCTTTAGTTTGCAAATCAAGCGCAGAAGTTCTGGAGGAAGGTGCCTGCCGTCGGCGATGATTTCTACGGACATATCGTCAAGCAGGTATGCAGACTCGATAACGCCGAGTTCCCTGAAACCGCCGTGGCGCGTTATTGTTGACATACCGGAATAAAAATGCGTAACTAATCCGCACCCGCAATCGCAGATATTTTTTACATCGCTGTAAACTGCGTCGCTGTGTGCTATCGCAGGAACAATACTATTCTTCAAGAGAGTTTTGCAAAACGCAACGCTTCCATCAAGCTCCGGCGCAAAACTCCATCTTTTGATAATTCTCCCGGCAAATTCTATAATTTCTTCGTATTCCTTTCGGTCCGGAGGTTTTATATAATCGGGGTTTTGTGCGCCCCTTTGATTTACCGAAAAATACGGACCTTCTAAATGTACGCCGATAATATTTGCAACAGCGGTTTTTTCCGTCATAACCTGTTTTACGTCCGCAATAAATTCCATTAAAGTCTGCGTTGAACAGGCGAGTGATGTGGGTAAAATTGAAGTGGTTCCATGAGAAAGATGCAGTTTTGCCGCTTCTGTTATGGGAATGGGTCCGCCGTCCATGAAGTCGCAGCCTCCGCCGCCGTGCGTGTGCATATCAATAAAACCTGCTGACACATAATTGCCGCCTGCGTCGATTCCTTTGTCGAACGGCAGACTTTCGTCTGTTACATATAATACTTTTCCGTCCCGAATAAACAGCGATTTCCCCGTTATTATATTATTATCTGAGATTATCTTCCCGCCCGAAATTTTTATAACCATATTCCTCTCCCGTTATATAATGTATTTTCCGCTGTCGGCGTCGCAGTATAATACGGCGTTTTTATGCGTTCTCAAAATTGTCGCCGGACATTTTTCGCTTATTTCATCATATACCGTACGTTTTATCGCGTCCGCTTTTGTTGCCGCCGGCACGGAACAAAAAATATATCGGCATTTCATAAGTGAGGGTATAGTGAGCGTGAGCGCATGAGTGGGAACGTCGGATATAGTCTTAAAACATCCGTCGTTTACCTGCTGATTGCGGCATATCTCGTCTAACTTCACGATTTTTATAAGCTTTTTGTCGTTAAAGTCTGCGACGGGCGGGTCGTTGAATGCGATATGTCCGTTTTCGCCGATGCCCATACAGACAATATCAGCGGGATATTGTTTTAATAAGCGACCGTAACGAACACATTCTTCATCAAGATTTCCAGCTTTGCCGTTTATGTATGAAACGCTTTTGAAATTTACTTTATCAAAAAGGTTTTCTTTAAGAAACATTCCGAAACTTTGACGGTCGGGAACGGCGAGCTTGATATATTCGTCCATGTGAAACGCGTTTATTCTTGACCAGTCGATTCCCTCCGCCGCAATCAACGTCGCAAGCGTTTCATTTTGGGAAGGCGCAGCGGCGAAAATCATGTTTATTTCGTCTTTTTGATCTAACAATTCCCGTATTCTCTCCGCGATTTCCTCTCCCGCAGTTTTACCCATTTCTTCTCGTGTTTCAAAGATTTTTACGTTTAATTTATCGACCGCAAATTCTCTCCCTAGCATAATACTTATTCTCCTTTTTGGGTTTGTTTTTTATATAATATCATAAAAATAACTGATATTCAAGTTAATAATTTTTAAAAATAATCGAGGTATTCTAAAATGAAAATAGGATTAATAGGCGCGCAAAATTCACATTCGCGGCATTTCTGCGAAACAATAAACAAAAACAAAAAATTTGACGACGCGGTTATAAGTTATATCTACGGAGGGGACGACCCTGCGGAATGCCGAAAATTATGTGCGGACTACAGGCTTGAAGAATGTTCAAGCGAAGAAGAACTAATCGAAAAAAGCGATGCGGTAGTCATCACGTACCGCAAAGGTTCTATTCATTATAAACCCGCAATTAATGCGCTGAAAGCCGGAAAGCCTCTGTTTAACGACAAGCCTTTCGTCACGGATTCGCGCGAGGCGAAAGAGATTATAGAAGTTGGCTGAACAGCTTAACGTGCCGCTCACGGGCGGCAGTAATTTAAAAAGCCTGCCTGATTTGGTAGAAATAAAAAAAGATATAGTTCCCGGTTCGACCACGGTCATATCTTTTGCCGCAGACCCTACTTCGGAATACGACGGCTATTGGTTCTATGGGATTCACGCCGTTGAAATATGCCTCGAACTCTGCGGATTGGATTTTATTTCGGTTCAGTCGTTTAAAAACAATAATGTTATAATAACAACCGTCGCGTATTCTGATAAGATGTGCATACTTGTCACCGCGCCGCAGTCTAACAATTTGATGATTTCAACATCAACCGGCGGAAATACAGTTTGTCACACCGTACCTATGAATTATGAGGACGTGGGACCGGGAGAGTTTGTCAATATGGCAAAAACCGGCAAACCGCCCCGCGATTACTCGCATTATGTCAAAGCCGTTGAATTGACAGAAAAAATTATCGAAACAGCTAATTTGTAAACAAAGGAGAAATGTATAAAAATGAACCAAATAAGAACAGCCATTATTGGACAGGGCAGAAGCTGCAGGGATATTCACGGGGTAAATCTGTCAAAAATGCCCGAAATGTATAAAATAATTGCAATCGCAGATTCTATCGAAAACAGACGCGAAAGAGCAAGTCGTGAATACAGTTGCGATGTGTATGAAAATTATCAGGGTTTATTTGGCAGAAAAGATATAGATTTGGTGATAAACGCTTTGCCAAGCCATTTTCATGTCCCTGTCACCGCCGAGTTTTTAAACAACGGATTTAACGTATTGTGCGAAAAACCATTGGCGCGAAAAGCCGGAGAAGTCGATATGCTGATTGAAACGGCTGAAAAAAATAATAAATTGCTGGCAATTTTTCAGCAGTCGAGATTTAACGAGGCTTTTAAAGAAATCAAACGCATTATAGATTCGGGAATATTGGGCAGGATTATCCAGATAAGCTGTCAGTTCAACGGCTTTGCAAGAAGGTGGGACTGGCAGACTTTGCAGGAATATAACGGTGGAAATTTGCTTAACACCGGTCCTCACCCTGTAGACCAGATGCTACGGCTGCTTGATTACGACGAAATGCCAGAAATAAAATGTTATATGAACAGGGTGGACACTTTCGGCGACGCGGAGGATTACGTAAAAATTCTCATGACCGCGCCTGATAAACCCGTAATTGATTTAGAGATTTCGTCATGCAACGCATATCCGAAGTTTATGTATAATATTCAGGCGCAGTACGGAGGTTTGTGCGGGGACAATTCTCGGTTGGATTATAAGTATTATGTGAGCGAAACCGCTCCAAAACAGCGTTTGACAAGAGAGCCGTTAGAAAATCCCGACGGCACTCCAGCATACTGCGGAGAAAAGCTCGAATGGGTAGAGAAATCGTGGAGTCCCGGCAGCAATAAATCAAAAAACGGTTCTTCATATGTCCCATCGGCTCCAGCAGACGAACCGACTGTAGCGTTTTATACAATGCTGTATAATCATATCTTGAACGGGGGGAATTTAGAGGTCACGCCGAAACAAGTGCTTCAACAAATTGCCGTTATAGAAGAATGCCACAAGCAGAATCCGATGAAATAGCACTGATTTGTCAGAGATACCAGCATTAAAAAATAAAAAGGAGATTTCATTATGGGAAAAACAAACAAAAATAAAAATTTGGCGGAGCGGATAAAATGGACTTCATGGTCGCCGCGCAAAGAATTGTCACCGGAATTTATTGCCGATGGCAATAAATTGGGAATATCATCGGGCAACAACAAAAATGTTTACGGTAAATTCATAAGCGGCGAAATTTCCATACAAGATTCGCATACTGTAATTTTTGAAGCCGCGTTTTCCTGCCGGAACGTAAAAAATACGGAAAAAAGCGTTTTCGCTATGATTAATTTTTATGATAATCAAAAGAAACTTCTCGAAAGAGATTACGCCGAAATTATTGAATATGATTCGGGTAAAACGAAAAAATTATACAGAAAATTAGACGTTCCCGCTGGAGTGTCGTATGCAATAATCGAAATAGGTTTGAGATGGCAGCCTGACGACGTTGTCGAGTTTGAAAACATTTCGATTGAAACAGCGGAAGCCGAACCGCCTAGGACCGTCAGAATAGCGACTACATATAAAGAAGTGCGTCCGACTCCCGAGGAAAATCTAAAAAGTATTATTAATGTTATAGACAAAGCGGGCGGTTCAAATCCCGACGTTATTTTGCTGTCCGAGCTGGTTTACGATTCCTGTTACGACGATGCTGCCGCAGATGAAAGAGCGCAGGCAATCCCTGGAAATCTTACGGATATAATAGGCGGCTACGCGAAAAAATATAATACATATATTATATTCACTATGAATGAAAAAGACGGGGATACAATTTACAATACTGCGGTAATCATAGGACGCGACGGCGGTATATGTGGCAAATACAGAAAGATTCATTTGCCTCTGTTTGAGGCTGAACTCGGCACGTCGCCGGGCAGCGAGCTAAAAGTATTTGACCTTGACTTTGGAAAAGTCGGCATTATTATATGCTACGACCAGTATTTTGCTGAAACTTCGAGGACGCTTGCGCTTATGGGGGCAGAGATTATTTTTCTCCCGACGGCGGGCGAAGACGAAATAATCCAAAGAGCTATATCACGTTCAAACGGGATATATACTGTAGTTTCGGCGGCTCATCAAAATCCGGCTTTCTCGCGGATAATCAATCCGCTTGGCGAAATAGTAAACTTCGTGAAAGATGAAGATACGGCGTATTCCATTGAAGATATTGACCTGAATAAAAGATTTTTCATTTACTGGATGTCAGTAGGTCCGGCAAACGGTGAAACCAAAGTGTTGTTCCGTAAAGAATAAAATAATCAAGGAGAAAAAATATATGAACATATCGATCGTGGGCTGCGGGAGCTGGGCGCATTATACGCATCTGCCCTGTATTATGAAATGCGAAGGGGTGACTGTGATCTCCTGCGCGGATATAAACGTCGAAAACGCAAAATCCCTGCATGAAAAATTTAACATACCGCTATATTTCACGGATTATCACGAAATGCTTGAAAAAACAAACCCCGACGCCATCGTCTGTCTCGTTTCAGAAAATGCCATGGCTGAAACGGCAAGCGGCATATTATCGCTGAATTATCCTGTCATGCTTGAAAAGCCGCCCGGAAAAACTGTTAAGGAAACAAATATGATATTCAATGCGGCAAAAAAGAGCGGAAAACCTCACATGGTAGCTTTTAACCGGCGGTTTGTCCCCGTATATACAAAATTAAAGGAAATGATTTCGGACTATGCAAAAAATAACGGCGACGGAATTAAATATATAAATTATAGAATGCACCGCATAAAACGCTTTGACAGCAATTTTGAGGATACTGCGATTCATGCGGTTGACGCGGTAAAGTTTCTGGCGGACGACGATTTTAAACGGGTTGAAATAAAGTATCAGGAAATGCCAGGTTTCGGAAAAAACATTGCGAATTATTTTATATTTTTTGAATTTATAAACGGAATTTATGCCACAGCCGAGATACTCGTATCGACGGGGGAATTATACGAGGGATGTGAAATTCATGCCGGCGAAAGTATATACCGCGCTTCTATTCCCATGGAAAATTCGAGGATAAACGACGGCGGGATAGAGTATAGAAATGCGGAAGGAATATATTATACCGTAGGAAGAAATGAAATATGCCCCTATTCAGAGCATTATATGACGCAGGGATTTTATAACGAGCATAAGCATTTTTACGAATGTCTGAAAAACGGAACAAATCCGAAAAACGGAGCGGATACCGCAGTTCAGAGCGTAGCCGTGTGTAATGCGATAAAAAATAGAGAACATTTGGTAAGTTTTTAATTTATATAGTTGATAATGTACGACAATTAAATATAACGATTTTCAAAGAAGCAAATTTAAAAATATAAAACCGATAATTTGTGATTCGCTATAATTATCGGCTATATCGTGATATGAAATTTAAATCGGATTATATTCCCATTTCGTTATTTTCGTTCGCTTTTGTTATTCCATCGGCGACAATTTCGATGATAATTAAAGCTTTTTCATCAAGATTGTCAAGCACATAATCCAACTGCCTGCGCCTCGTGTTTTTGACAGATTTGACATTCGGATAGAAAAACTGGTCAACAGAAATATTGAACAATGTAACGAGCTTATAAAAGATCTGCAAGCTCGGATGCTGACCTTTATTTTCAATGTTAGTGAGATAACGCGGGTCGATGTGGATAATATCGGCAGCTTCATCCCTTGTCATACCCCGTTTCAAACGGGCTGACTTGATTGCCTGACCCAACGACCGGAAATCATATAATTCATCTTTATTACGCATACAAAACCCTCCCATATAATTGTACTGTTCATTTGACGTTTTTTACAGGATTAGTAAAACGTATTAATAGGTTTTGTGATTCATAATAAAGAAAATTTAAAAACTTACTGCTCTGCGGCAAATAAAAAAAAGCCGCACTTGGGCAGAAACTTGCCATGCTTAAATATAATAATCGGTTAACGGCGGTTTGTGAAATACACAGATGCCGTTTTTTGTTGCAGGATTAGGGTATAGCAAGCCGAATAAATTCAGGGACGGCGAAGAGAAGGAGATTGCCGTCATGTTGACAGCCGTCATTAGAAATATATTTATATTAGTCTAATTATTAAAAAAATCCTAATTTTTCGACAGGATAAATGCACCTTCGAATATGGTTTTACAGATCATATAACAGGAATAATCAAAGCGAATCATAAAATAAAGATGTTTTACAATGCGTTTTTTATTGTAATAAATAATTTATCGCCCATCCTGTCATATTCGCTTTATTTTACATATTTGATTCGGGCACCGCCTTTTTCCTTTCTTTTGAAGTTCGAAAGAAATTCTTTTTATCAAAATCAAGGCAAAAGAAAGGATTGTGAAAAATAATGAATAATAAAAATATAGATGTAGATTTTCTGACTATCAAGGAATTTGCGGAATCCGTTGGAATAACCGCGCCGTCTCTCCGGCATTATGACAATATTGGCATATTTCCTCCCGCTAAACGTGGTATCGAATTTGAAAATAAATACCGATATTACTCCCCGATGCAGATAACGACCGTAAAGATGATTCGCGTTCTGACAGAAATAGGCGTACCGCTGACAGCAATTAAGGAGCTATCACAGAGCAGAACGCCTGAAAAATTGTTGAAACTATTGATAAAATACAGAGAGAAAATTAAAGAAGAGATACGCTTTTTACAGGAGATGAGTTCAGTTATCAGTACGTTTACTGAATTAATGCACGAAGCAATAAGCGTGTCGGAAACAGAAATAACCGTTTCCGAAATACCGCAAAAGCA
>WQYZ01000023.1 GCA_009780985.1 Oscillospiraceae bacterium
CGCGATTTAGATAACTCTGAATTTTATAAATATTATTATTTAACAGACGACAAATACAGACGGGATTCGCGCCCGGTGTCAAAAATCTGCGACTGTTACTGCTGCAGAAATTATTCGCGCGCGTACTTGCGTCATCTCGCAGTAATCGGGGATTCGTTGGCGCAAAGGCTTGCGACAATACACAATCTCAGATTTTATATGCAGATTATGGATATACTCCATTCATAGTTACCCGTGCAATTATTTTTTGCATGGATATTAGATTTATCTGAACATCAAGGGCGAGAATTACCGGCGTAAGTATCGCGCGGAACACCGCCCTTATTCATGTATTATTGCTATATTATTTCCAGAATTTATCTATACATTTTTGTATCGTTTCGTACGCTTTTTTGCCCCTGTAAATTTCGCCCTGCAACGAATATACGTCCCTGTACGAAAGCTCGAAGAAACAGCCCTGCGCCGCTCTGAGAGTTTTCTCTATATGCTCGGAAAACGTTTTCTCGTCAAATACTTTATCTATGGCAAGATAATTCGGGAACGGCTTGCGGTGATATATTATATTTTTGCCCCTGAGTTTTTCGCCGATATACTCTTCGTCGCACCACGGCGAAATGGAGACTTTGCTTAAATTTTCATACTTTGACACGCTCTTTTCCCAGAATGCGCTGACGCTCTCGCAGCAGCCGTAGTTGAGACGTCCGAAGCGTTCGCTTATCTTTTTATAATACGGGAAGAAAAATTCGTTATACATATCAGGGGATATTTCAGACGTTTCCTGCGAGTCCGTATATCCCCAGACGTCGCCCATAGTCAGCTTGCCGTATTCTGCGGCATTTTCATCCGTATTTTTCGGCAGAAGATTTGTAAACCCGTATGTTCCCTGCGCGACGCCGACATTGAAATTATTAGGTCTTATATACCCGTTTTTCTCTATAAAGTCCCAAAGCTCAAGATAATCGTCTGTAAGCATCTGCATCATTTTATGGAAAAGTTCGGGGTAATCGTACATAGAAGTCATCATAGTTTCAAGTCCCATGAGGCAGTATATATTATTCGCAAGCCCGAAATACGGGCTGAAAGAAATACGCGCCGGCATTAAATCTCCAAGTATGTCCTCGACGGTTTTTTTGTAATTTACGCAGTCGTTAAAATTGCAGTATATAGGCGATTTTTTCAGCTTGCCGAACTCAGCTTCCAAATCCCGTATCGGGTAGTCCAATTTATACGCGAACGTTTCGCCGATACTTCTCTCGCGTTTTACATCTATGTCAAACGGCTTGATTCCAGCCCATATGCCGACGGCAAATTCTTTGGGCATAACTGTGTCGTCGTGGATATACTCGTACTGCACCATATTTGAGTGAAAATAATATTCTATTCCCCTCGCCGTTTCCGTCTGGCATTTCGGATCCCATAAATGTTCGAATTCGCGGTTAAACGTCCCGCGTTCGAGCGTTACGACAGGTTCTTTGGTTTTGTAGTCGTTGTGGGCATACCACAGAGCCTCTTTTTTCTGCATTTCTGCGCTGTTTGCGATTTCAAGTTGTTTTTTCGCCAAATCCCTGAGATAATCGCGTTCCCATTGTTCTATTGTGCTGTTATTTTCCGGCATATAATATATCCCCTTTTTATTTTTTCTAAAATTATTATTTTTATAATTATATCATATTAACAAAAATATAACAATAGTATTTTATAAATATGTTATAATTTACGAAAGAGAATAAATTTTTATATGTTTTATTTTATATCGGGAGAGGAAAATAAATGTTTAAAGCAAATCTTTTGTATTCCGACGAAGAATACGTCTACAAAAAACCGAAAATAATCGGCGACAACGTTTTCGACGATTTAAAAGTCACGAAGATTTTCGAGTTCTGCGCGCCGCTGAATTTCGACAGCATAAGCTCGAAAGATATAAAATACACGATAGAAATATTGAAAAATCCCTGCCAGCTGAAAAAAGATATTCTATACCGTCAGGAGATTTTCAGAAAATTTTTATCTAAAGAATCAAAAGAATCCGGAAATCTTGTGAATAATTTATACAACGCGCTTAAAGAAGTGAATGTTCTGCAAAAGATAAGAGAAACATATGACTTCAATTACGGCGGCGAACATGACATCGAATATCTTAAAGCTGTGAATTATATATTTTTTATAAAAAGCTATAAATTATATGTGGATAATATATATTCTGCTATTAACAGCAGCGTCGTAAAATTTGACGAAGACGAAACTCCCGAAAATTCGGGATTGCGCAACTTTTTCAGCCAAATCGAACTTGAAAAAAATATGCTTGATTCTTCGGAAATTACTGAACCGGTAGACAAGTTTCTCTCTTATCTTAAAGACAAAAAGAATATCACCGGAGAGCTCAAAACTCAAAACGGCGTTTTTACCACGCTTAATTTCGACACCGACGCAAAAAATATAAAAAGCACTTATCCTCAGAAAATCCCTTTGTTTGATTTGATTAGAAACGTAGAAGATTACTTAGGAATATACAGGCAGGAATACGAGATAAAAGAAAAGGGCAAATCTTTTCAAAACGACAATGACGAATTGTACACTCCCGAAAAATACACAAACTTCGAAAAACATTTTATACTTCAGCTTATATACGATGAGGAAACGCAGAATGAGACAAGTTTTGCCCCGCTAATCAAAAAAATAATAGAGATTCACGACAATATTGATATTACTTACTTTCTGACAGTGTTCGACGAGATTAAATTTTACAGGACAATATGCAAAATCATAAATATAATGTCCGAGAATACCGAAAATTCAGTCTGTTATCCTGACGTTTACGAGGACGACATACTCCGTGCGAAACTGAATTTTACGGAAGTTTTCGACCCCATTGTCGCAGTGCAGAAACTCGCGGAATATCAGGAAAAGCATAATACAAGCAATCTCCCCGACAGAAAAATAAGCGATGTAATCCCCAACGACGTATCGTTTGACCAAAAAAACGTTTTTGTCATAACCGGACCGAATAACGGCGGAAAAACGGCTTTTGTGCGGGCTGTCGGCATATCCCTGATATTTTTCGGGGCGGGCGCGCCGGTATTTTCCAAAACCGCAAGTTTTACTGTCGGTTTAAACATTCATTCACATTTTACCGCAAATGAAACCCACCTGCAAGAGAGCGGCAGACTGCAGGACGAAATAAACCGCTTGAATGCGATTATTGAAAAAAGCGACAATTTGAGTTTTATTATATTAAACGAGACTTTCGCCGGTACAAACTCGATAAAAGCGTTGAGTTTATTCGAGGATTTTCTGCGCGAAATGGAAAAAATAAATTTTATGTGCATATATGTCACGCATTTTCACAATATCGCGTTCTATGTCGAAGACCAGCAGGATAATCCGCAAAGGCTTCCGGTATATAGCAAGTGCGACAATCTGATCGCGTATATGGACGATATGCCAAATTCTGCAAACGCTGGGAGAACGTACAGAATTCTGTCAATGAAACCGTCCGACACGTCGTATTCAAAAGATATTGTGACAAAACATAATCTGAGCTGGGAACAGCTTAAAGCTAATCTAAAGATAGCGGGGAACCGTTGAGCCGCATAATTGATTTTATAAAAAAAGAAACGGTTCTGTTTATCGCAGCAGTTTCAGCCGTTGCTTCCATGATATTCGTTCCCCCGAACGCGCAGTATCTGTCATACATTGATTTTTCCGTACTCGGAATATTATTCTGCCTGATGACTGTTGTCGCGGGATTTATGGAAATCGGCGTATTCAGTTTTATATCAGGGAAATTATTAAACAAATCGCAGAATATAAAAGTTCTTACGTTTATTTTGGTAAACTGCGTTTTCTTTTCTTCCATGTTTTTTACCAACGATGTGGTGCTTATTGCCTTTGTTCCGATGACAATAGGGATATTCGGCATTTTGGGAAGCGAAAGATTGATATTTATAATCGTCATGGAAACAGTCGCCGCAAATATCGGCAGTATGATAACGCCTGTCGGCAATCCGCAGAATTTATATATTTATTCTTTTTACGGCGTGAATATATTAGACTTTTTTAAAATCGTTTTGCCTGCGGGAATAATTGGTTATATAATCATTACATGTATTATGGTGTTTTCGAAAAACGGCAGTATAGAAATATTATTTAAACAAGGTTCTCCGGTTTGGGACAGGAAAGTATTGTTTTTATTATATTATGCCGGCTTGTTTATCTTATGTATTCTGACAGTCCTGCATATTTTGGATTATAGAATTTGCTTTGCCACAGTATTAGTCAGCATTGTTATTCTAAACAGGAAGCTGCTGAAAAAAGTCGATTACGGGCTGCTTTTGACGTTTGTCGCATTTTTCATCTTTGCGGGGAATATAGAACGGATCGGCGTCATAAAAACAGGGATTTCCATTTTTATAACAGGCAGAACATATATATTGAGCGTTTTAAGCTGCCAGATAATCAGCAATGTGCCTGCGGCAATGATGATTTCACGGTTTACAGGGGACGTAAAAAATCTGTTGTTGGGCGTGGATATCGGCGGATTGGGAACTCCGGTGGCGTCGCTTGCCAGTCTGATTTCTTTTAAACTGTATTCCAAAAGCAAAAATTCTATGCCGGGAAAATATTTACAGATTTTTACCGTTTACAACGTGTCTGTTTTAATATTGCTTTCGGTTGCGGTTCTGTTGTTAAATTTAGCGTAAATTTATAAAATTAAGTTCCAATGAGGCGGTTAAGTAATTATGAAAAGATTTTCGATATTATACAACGACAATAATCTAAACGATTCGGAGTATCAGGATAACCAGAAATTTAATGACGACGGCTATAACTTTCAGAACGTCCTGGACGACTTGAATCTGCGGGAAATCAGCAAATTTACAAGTCTTACGCAGAAAGATATAAACTATGTGCTTAATATCATGATCGATTTTAAAAGCACTAAAGACGATATTAAAGTAAGATACGGCGTAATGAGGGATTTTTTGAGAATCCCCGGATTTTTTGAGATTTTCGAGAGACAGATGAACTATTTCGAAGCTATTCGCGAGAAATTATTTGCGGCAAAACGCAACATGATGAGGACTACCGGAGATGTGAGCGGCGAAACTTCTTTCCTGAACTATAATAAAATAACGCAGGCGTGTTTTTTCCTGTCGCTGACGTATAAAACTATATTCAATTTATACAGGGAGTTTAAACGTTTAGATTTAAAAAGCCCGCACCTGATAAAATTCAACGATTTTTTGGTTGACTTAATAGAAAATACCCAATTAAGACAGCTAAACGAGGAATGCGCGATATTCGGCGATCATGTGAACGAAGGCGTCGTTTTTGACATAGATATGAAGTTGAATTCCATTCTCCGGATCATTTCGTTAAGACTGTATGATTTCAGGTATGTCAAACCGGTTCAGACAGGATTGTTTTATTCTGTGATGCGCAGACTTTCAATCGAAGAAAAAAAAGATAAAAACAAAGAAATATATATAGAAAAAACGTTTACGCAGGAAAGCAGGATTTCAAGCATAGACGACGCATATTTGAAAAGCAGTTTGGAATATCAGATAAATCTGTGCGCGAGACGCCTTTCCTCTATTTATGATACGTTGATAGACTTATTTTTAAACATCTCAGGCGAGCTTGTTTTTTACAAATACGCTTTGAATATGATTGCATACATGAGACAAACCGGAATCCCGTACTGTTTTGCTAAATTGTCCGGCGAATCAGACGATTCTGATAATTCTGAAAATCAGGAGAATTCCCAAAATTCAAAGGATTTTATGGAATTTAAAGATTTATGCGATATTACTCTCTCGACGTCTTTAAAAAATGCGGAGTCCTCGGTCGTGAGAAATGATTGCAATCTGAAAGAAAACGACGGCATAAATATAATCATAGGGGCAAATCAAAGCGGAAAAACAACGTTTTTACGCTCTTTCGGGTCGGCTCTGATGTTTGCGAGAGCAGGACTTCCGGTGCCTGCCGTAAGCGCGAAAATTTCCTTATTTAAAAATTTATACACTCATTTCCAGAGATATGACGACGAATTAAAAAACGAGGGACAGCTTGACACCGAGCTGACCGAAATGGAGAAAATAGTATATTCTGCGGACGGTGAAAGCATTATATTGATGAACGAGTCTTTCTCATCCACCGGCATAAAAGACGCGACGCAGATTGCGTGCGACGTTCTCGGCGCATTTGCGTATGTGGGCGCAAAGGTCATATATGTGACGCATATTCCCGATGTGAGGGATAAACTTGCAGTCTCAGGAAATTTGGACGGAGCGAAAGACATAAACGTAAATTTATACAAGACGGGACAGAACAGCGACGGTTCGCCGACGTTTAAATTGGAAAAGATGCCGTAATTGTTTTTACTCTTTCATACAGGATTTACAAATCCCGTAAAAGACGGTTTTTCTGCCGTCTATAAAAAAAACGCCGTCGTCTTTTATATCTTTTATGTTTCTATCGCTTTTTGCGTTTTTTATGTCGTCGAAAACTTTCTGAAGCGCGGCGTTTTCAAAATGCACAATCTGACCGCATACCTGACACATCAGATGAAAATGGGACAGGCATGTTTCGTTGTTTCCCAAATACTGATAACATGCTGGCTGCTGTTCCGATATTATATATTTTTTTACCAACCCGTTTTCTTCGAGATAGGCAAGATACCTGTAGACTGTAGATTTTGCCACAGGCATTTTTTTTGATTTCAGCGCGTCGATGATATTGTCGGCAGTCATATGCTCTCCGCCGTTTTCCTTGAGACATTCCAAAATCAGATTTTTTTGTTTTGTATTTCTCATGTTCATTTTATTCGTATTATCAATTTTATCCATACTATTCATATCCTTTAAAAATATAGTATAATAATACAGTATATTCTTGTTTTTGTCAAGACGTTAGAAATGACGAATATATTACAGATATGTGGAAAACATATTTACATAAATATATTTTAGGAGGATAAATAAATGGCAATAAAATCGGATAAAAAACCAGTAAATAAAATAAACGATACGGATGAAGAATCCGAATATGATTCTTTCCCCAATATCTCAAATACAGTTTCCTCAAGCGAATGTACAGGAATGATGTATACGCCGCCGCAAAATGACGAGGAGCTTGAATCATACAAAGACATGTTCAGTATGGAAATTCCGCATAAAAAAGAAAATAACAAAGATGAAATAAATGAATAGTTTTGATAAATATAAAATTCTCTCAATTTCGTAAAGAGATTTGGGAGAATTTTATATTTATTCTTTTTCTTTTGTAATAAATAATTCATTCGGAGTACAATTAAAAATATTACACAATTTCGCTATAGTTTCAAACCGTATACCCGTCGTATTATTATTAATCATATTGTTTATGACGGTATAGTTACTATCTAATTGTTTAACTAACCAATATTTGGATTTTTTGTTTTGCTTTAATAAATATTTTAAATTCAAATATATCATACCTAACGTTACCTTTCTTATAAGTATTGTATATTAAAGTGCAATAAATTATAAGTACAATATAGTTGACAGTATATTATACTTGATGTATAATATAAGTGGAAAAATGCAAAATATGATAACAAAAAATATTTTAGAGGTAAATATATGATTACAAATGAAAATAAAGTCGAAATAACAGATAAGCTGAATGAATTATTGGAAATAGAAGTGCATGAACTCCAAAAGTATTCCGAAACGCCGGAGTGCAGCAGCGCAAAACATGGCATGGAAGATGAATATGATTATCATAAAAAGAAAGTGCGGCTCGTTTTAGATATAAAAAATATAATTTTCTTTTTCGGCTTGTAATCTACGAAAAAATAGTGTATAATAGATCTGTCCGAAAACTGTAGGGGACGATGGTAATCGTCCCGTAAAATCACGGGCGGATTACCATCCGCCCCTACGTAAATCGGGGTTTCCGGACACATCTAATGAAATAGTTTTTAAAATAAATTATAGAGATGAGATAAAGGAGCAGATTTTACAATGCCTTATGATGCAGGCGCAGCTTCCGCTGTATGCTATGAATTAAATCGGAATATCGCAGGCGGCAGAATAGAAAAAATATTTCAGCCCACGAGAGAACAGATAGTTCTGCTGATATATTCCAACAGAGAACACTATTCGCTCGTTTTGGACGCGGACGCCAACAGTCCGAAAGTTTATATAACAAATCAGACAGCGGAAAATCCCCCGCTGCCTTACATGTTTTATAATATTTTTCGGAAATATGCGATAAACGCCAAAATAAATTCTGTTTCCCTTTGCGGATTTGACAGAATTTTCGAGTTTAAAATAGACGCTTTCGACGATATGGGATTTCAAAAAACGCTGTATATTTATGTCGAGTGCATACGAAAACAAAGCAATATAATATTATGCGGCGATGATAACGGGAACAAAAAAATTATATCCGCGATAAAGACAGTGGATTTTTCTATGTCGGAAGAACGGCAGGTTTTACCCGGACTTTTATATAATCTCCCGGATCCGGGAGAAAAAATAAATCCTCTCGATGTAACAAGAGAAAAATTCTTATCGGATTTACAAAACGCGCCTTCAGAAATGCGCGCGGCGGATTATCTGCTGTCAAAATATCAGGGGTTTTCCCCCCTCGTAACCCGCGAAATTGCTTTCAGAGCCGGTAAAGATGTCGATATTGCCGTCGATAATATTGACAGGCAGACTTTATGGTTTTATTTCAGCGAACTTGTGAATAAGATAAAGAATAATATTTTCGCTCCGGTTATGTTGTCCGGCGAAAACGAAAGCCTTATAGATTTTTCGTATACAGACATAAGGCAGTACGGAAATAAAGCTGTCAGCAAAACTTTTAATTCTATGTCCGAGCTTGTGGACTATTATTTCTACAAAAAAGATTACGATAACAGAATAAGACAGAGGTCGCAGGATATATTCAAAGTTCTGACAAACGCTTCGTCGAGGCTGTCAAAAAAAATAAAGCTGCTCGAAAAAGATTTGCAGGAGTGCGAAAACAAAGAAAAATACAGGATATACGGCGATTTAATCACGGCTAATATCTACAGGCTGAAAAAAGGGGAAAGCGTGTATTCCCTTGAGGATTTTTATAACGATAATATATTGACGGATATTGCCGCCGAAAAAAACCTGACTCCGGCGCAGAACGCGCAGAAATTTTATAAAAGATACAACAAACTCAAATCGGCGGAATATCATCTGACTAAACAAATCGAAGCCGCACAGGGCGATATATCATATGTCGATTCGGTGTTTGACTCTCTCACCCGCGCGCTGTCGGAGAGGGAACTTGCGGAAATCCGCGACGAACTCGCCGAAAGCGGGCTAATGCGCGGGAATAAGAATAACAAAAATAATAACTCCGGAAAATCCGGAAAATCAAAGAAGCTGCAGAAACAGTTGCCAGTTTCAAAACCGAACGAATATAAATCGACAAACGGATTTAAGATTTTATGCGGGAAAAATAATAAGCAAAACGATAATCTGACATTTAAAATAGCTGAAAAAAACGACATATGGTTTCACGCGCAGAAAATCCCCGGTTCGCACGTCATATTAGTCTGCGAAAACACAGGGAAAAACCCGTCTGATATTGATATAGAAGACGCGGCGAAAATTGCGGCGTCCAATTCAAAAGGCAAAAATATGCCGTTTGTCCCTGTGGATTACACGTTCGCGCGTTATGTCAAGAAACCGGGCGGCGCAAAACCGGGATTTGTTATATATACAAATTTTAAGACTGCGACAGTTAAACCCATGGAACAGAAGTGAATATATATTACGAAAAATTTTTCTTTATACAATCTTAACACAATCGCTGAAATTCTGAATGGAATCTTTACAGCGATTTGTGTTATTATAAGCCATGCGCAAAATGATATAATATTTGTATATTGCATATAATGTCATTAATAAGGAAATATAAAAAATATGAACGATAAAACGATTTTAATTATTGAAGATGACAAGAGCATACATAACTTTCTGAAACTTGCGTTAAAGGCAAATAATTATAATACTGTTGAAAGTTTTACGGGTTTATCCGGCATTTCTTTATTTATGTCGCATAACCCCGACCTTATTTTGCTCGACTTGGGACTTCCCGACATCGGCGGCATGGATGTGCTTCTGCAGATACGGCAGACAAGCGCAGTCCCTGTTGTAATTGTGTCGGCGCGGGGTCAGGAGCAGGAGAAAGTCGCCGCTCTTGACGCTGGAGCCGACGATTATGTAACAAAGCCGTTCGGTTTAAACGAATTGCTCGCCAGAATAAGAGCGGCATTGCGAAAACAAAAACCCAACGTTGTCACTCATGAATTTGTGCTTGACACTATGCGGATTGATTTTGACAAACGCAAAGTATATATCAAGGAAAAAGAACTGCATTTGACCCCGATTGAGTATAAAATACTTTTACTTTTGACTGAAAACGCCGGTAAAGTGCTCACTCATAAATTCATACAGGAAAAAATATGGGGATATGAAAGCAACGACGATTATCAGTCTCTCCGCGTATATATGGCTACTATAAGAAAAAAGATTGAATCGGATACTGCCTGTCCGCGTTTTATTATGACGGAGATAGGCGTCGGCTACCGTTTTGCAGACGAATAAAAAAGGTGAAAAAATATGATAATACTTGCGGTTATAATTGTAGGGTTGGCAGGTTATTTGCTCTACGCCCTTATCAATCCTGAAAAGTTCTGAAAAATATAAACTTATGAAATTTGAGGAGGAAAATTCAGACTATGGTTCAGATAATTCTGACTATATTGATTTTTATCGCGCTCGTTATACCAATGGGGCGTTATCTGTATAAAATTGCGGACAGCAAAAAGACGTTTGCCGACCCGGTTTTTGACAAAGTTGACAATGTTATTTATAAAGTATGCGGCATTGACCGATGCGATATGAGCTGGAAAAGATATTTTGCCAGTCTTTTACTCACAAACGCCGTTATGATTTTTACCGGATATATATTCCTGCGTTTGCAGGGATTATTATTTTTCAATCCGAATAATATAAACGGCATGGAACCGTCGCTTTCTTTTAATACGATAATCAGTTTTATGACAAATACAAATCTTCAGCATTATGTCGGCGAATCGGGACTTTCCTATCTTTCGCAGATGATTGTGATCACTATGATGATGTTCACATCCTCGGCTACGGGTTATGCGGCGTGTATGGCAATGGCGCGCGGTTTCAGCGGGAAAGAGATGGGTAACTATTTTTCGGATATGGTCAGGGTTACGACACGGGCGCTTATCCCGCTTGCTATGATTGTGGGACTGCTGCTGATTTCACAGGGTACGCCGCAAACGCTCGCTCCAAATACTACAGTTGCGACTATTGAGGGGAAAAATCAGGACATTCCGCTCGGACCTGTCGCATCTCTTGAATCTATAAAGCATATAGGCACAAACGGCGGCGGTTTTTTCGGAGCAAACTCGTCTGCGCCTTATGAAAATCCCAATGTTTTCACAAATATGCTTGAGATGTTATCTATGATGATTCTGCCCGGTGCGTGCGTTATCGCTTTCGGATTAATGTTCTATTACAGAAAACGGGAACGGAATGAAATATCAGCAGGGAAAAAACCTCTGTTCGGAGGCGAGGGCAGAACGATATTTATCGCTATGAGCATTATTTTTCTTGTCGGGCTGTTTACATTATATTTTGCCGAAAAAGCCGGAAACCCGGTTTTGGGCAATCTTGGCATAAATCAGAGCGCGGGCAGTTACGAGGGAAAAGAAGTGCGCTTCGGCATCGCGCAGTCGGCAATGTTTTCCGCTGTCACAACGTCGTTTACGACGGGTTCTGTCAACAATATGCACGACACATTGACGCCGCTCGGCGGTATGGTTACTCTTTTGAATATGATGCTTAACACAGTGTTCGGCGGAATCGGCACAGGATTGATGAATATGCTTCTATATGTCCTGCTCGCCGTTTTCATATGCGGACTGATGATTGGCAGAACGCCGGAATATTTAGGCAGGAAAATCGAAAGCAAAGAGATAAAATTGGCGGTTTTGTGCATTATCCTGCACCCGCTTCTGGTTCTGGGATTTTCGTCAATAGCGGTCGCGGCAAACGCCGGACTTGCCGGAATCACAAATCCGGGCTTTCACGGACTTTCACAGGTGCTGTATGAATTTGCCTCGTCGTCGGCAAATAACGGCTCCGGCTTTGAGGGTCTTAACGACAATACTCTTTTCTGGAATATCACTACGGGACTTGCCATGTTCTTCGGACGTTATCTGACTATAGCGTTACAGCTTGCCGTCGCGGGTTCGTTACTGTCGAAAAATACCGTGAACGAAACCGTAGGAACTCTCAAAACCGCAACGATTCCGTTCGGCGTTATCACTGCCGTGGTTGTGCTGATTTTCGGCGCGCTGACATTCTTTCCGGCAATTTCATTGGGACCCGTTGCGGAACATTTAATTTTGTGGGGGTAAAATAATATGAGTAAACGTGATAAACATAAAAAGAATAAATTTATATCAAAAGATATATTAAAAGCTTCGCTCAAAGGCGCGCTTGTCAAGCTCGACCCGCGTTATATGTTCAAAAATCCTGTGATGTTCGTGGTCGAACTCGGATTTTTTGTCACTCTGCTGGTGTCGTTATTCCCAGGTCTTTTCGGGGAGCAGAGTAATAACAGCGGCGTTGTAATCAATTTAAGAGGCTATAATATTATTGTGGCAATGATTTTGTTCATAACCGTGTTTTTTGCCAATTTCGCCGAAGCCGTCGCAGAGGGGCGCGGTAAAGCGCAGGCGGCAAGTCTGAAAAAGACGCAGAAAGACACAAAGGCGCGTATTGTGGACGAAACCGGCAGCGAACGTATTATAAGCGCGACAGAGTTGAAAAAAGGCGACGTCGTGGTTGTCAGAGCCGGAGAAATTATCCCAAATGACGGCGAGGTTCTCGACGGCGTCGCTTCGGTTGACGAATCGGCTATCACAGGCGAGTCCGCGCCTGTCGTAAAAGAACCCGGCGGCGATTTTGCCTCTGTTACAGGCGGCACAACGGTCGCTTCGGATTGGCTGAAAATCGAAATCACTTCCCTGCCCGGCGAAAGTTTTTTAGATAAAATGATAGCAATGGTCGAGGGCGCAAAACGGCAGAAAACCCCGAATGAAATTGCGCTGACAACCCTGCTTGTAAGCCTTACGATTATCTTCTTAATAGTTATTGTGACGCTTTACCCTATCGGTATTTACTGCGGCGTTACAATTCCGGTTTCAACTTTGATTGCGCTGACTGTATGCCTGATTCCCACGACAATCGGCGGTCTGCTTTCGGCAATCGGCATCGCGGGAATGGACAGGGTTACCCGTTTTAACGTAATTGCAATGTCCGGCAAAGCTGTCGAGGCTTGCGGCGACGTCGATACTATGATACTTGATAAAACAGGCACGATTACGTACGGCAACCGTCTTGCGGCTGATTTTTATCCGGTCGAGGGCGCGGGCAAACAGGAACTTATCGACGCGTCCGTAATTTCTTCGGTCAAAGACGATACGCCGGAGGGCAAATCTATAATGGAATTGGGTCGCAGGCTCGGCAGTACGGTAAAACCCGAGAAATACAAAGATTACGCGTTTATCGAGTTTACCGCCCAGACTAAAATGAGCGGCATAGACCTGCCGTCTGTATCAGACGGCGCGGACACGACGCATATACGCAAAGGAGCGTCCAGCGCAATCGAAGCGTATGTGAAATCGCAGGACGGCAGAATCCCTCCCGACCTTGCGGGGCGCGTAAACGAAATATCCTCTCTCGGCGGCACTCCTTTAATCGTATGCAATAACAACAGAATTTTGGGAGTGATATATTTAAAAGACACTGTAAAACCCGGGTTAGTAGAACGTTTCACACGGCTTCGCGCAATCGGCATAAAGACGATAATGTGCACCGGCGACAATCCGCTTACCGCCGCCACTATCGCTCAGGAAGCGGGAGTGGACGAATTTGTCGCCGAATGTAAACCCGAAGACAAAATGGCGATTATTAAAAGGGAGCAAGCCGCCGGAAAACTTGTCGCAATGACCGGCGACGGCACAAACGACGCTCCTGCGCTGGCTCAGGCGGACGTTGGTCTCGCTATGAACAGCGGCACGACAAGCGCAAAAGAAGCCGCGAATATGGTTGACCTTGACAGCGACCCGACGAAAATTCTCGACGTTGTTGAAATCGGAAAACAGCTTCTGATTACGCGCGGTTCGCTGACTACGTTCAGCGTAGCGAACGATATAGCCAAATATTTCGCCATTATCCCCGCGCTTTTCATGATGGTTATACCTCAAATGCAGGCTCTGAATATCATGCGGCTTTCGACGCCGTACAGCGCGATTTTATCGGCTTTGATTTTCAATGCAGTTATTATCCCGATTCTTATTCCGCTTGCGATGCGCGGTGTAAAATACACGCCTATGAGCGCGGAAAAACTGCTTATGAAAAACATAGGCATTTACGGTTTGGGCGGCGTGATTGCTCCTTTTGTTGGAATCAAACTGATTGATATTATCATTTCGCCGCTTCTGCATATGATAGGATTGTAGATTATCATATATTTATAGTACAAACGTAACAAAACGACCACCCCGCCCTTCGGGCACCCCTCCCCAGAGGGGAATATGGCACACTCACGAATGTTAGACAAAATTCCCCTCTGGGGAGTGGCGCCCGAAGGGCGGGGTGGTCGTTTCTATGAATACAGCTTGTAAACATTATAAAACAAAAAAACGGAGATTTTTCATGAATATAATAAAAATAAAAAAGTATCTTTTGCCGTTCAGAACCGCGCTTTTTTTCGCCGCAGTCATGCTCGTTATATGCGGACTGGCTTATCCGCTCGCCATGACAGGTTTAGGACAGCTGATATTTCATTCTCAGGCTGACGGCAGTATGGTGTACGCGGACGGAAAAATTGTCGGGTCGTTGCTTATCGGGCAGGATTTTACAGACCCGTGTTTTATGAAATGCCGTCCGTCGGCTGTAAATTACAACACATATACGGACGCGCAGAAATCCGACGGAACATATGCAGGAATACGTACAGGCTCGGACAACTACGCACCGTCCAATCCGAAACTGGCGGCGCGGGTTGAAGCTGATATAGAAAAATTTCTCGCGGCAAATCCTACTGTCAAAAAAGAGGATATCCCAGCGGATTTACTGACGGCGTCAGGCTCCGGACTTGACCCGCATATTTCGCCCGCAAGCGCAGATATTCAGATTCCCGCGCTCACGCAAAATACCGGACTTCCGGAACAGACGCTTGAACAGTTTGTCAAAGACAATACAAAGGGCAGACTCTTAGGCATATTCGGCGAAGAAACCGTCAATGTTCTGGGTGTGAATCTTGAAATTGCAAAAGCGTTGAATTTAATCAATTAACGGGATATATAGTCAAGCAACACGAAAATAGTGATATATGTAATTCCGGCTCCCCCTGTCCTGAAGGACACCCCCCTCTAATCGCCCTGCGGGCTGAGGGAGGCAAAAAGTTGCGCACCCAAAGTCTCCCTCAGCCGCTTCGCGGCAGTGAGAGGAGGATGTCACGCAGTGACAGGGGGAGCCGGAATTTTCACCATTATGAAGTTGTTTTACTATAAAACAGGAGAAATGAAGTAAGATATGGCAGGAAATGCAGAAAAGCGACCAAATCCCGAGGCTCTCTTAAAAGAACTGAACATCGAAGAAAAACAAAAAAACAAAGGCAAACTGAAGATATTTTTCGGTTATGCTGCGGGCGTGGGAAAAACCTACACTATGCTGGAAGAAGCCCATAATCTTATAGAATCCGGCATCGATGCCGTCATAGGTTATGTCGAACCTCACCAGCGTCCGGAAACTGCGTCGTTAATCGAGGGGCTTCCACAGATCCCCCCAATTCCGATTGCCTATAAATCCGCAATGCTGTATGAGTTTGACATCGACAGCGCATTGAAACGCAAGCCCGCCGTTATTCTTGTGGACGAGCTTGCGCACACAAACGCAAAAGGCTGCCGGAATGTCAAGCGTTATCAGGATATTGAGGAATTGCTGCGCATGGGTATCGACGTTTACACCACTGTCAATGTTCAGCATATAGAGGGACTTCACGACGTAGTCGAATCTATAACGGGAATTGCTGTCAGAGAACGGGTCCCCGACAGCATATTCGACAGCGCGGATAAAGTTGAGTTAGTCGATATTGAACCGGAAGATTTGATAGCGCGCCTTTCTGAAGGCAAAATTTACAGGGATGTTCAGGCAAAGCGCGCACTCGAAAACTTTTTCACCAAAGAAAATCTCATTGCTCTGCGTGAAATCGCACTGCGCCGCACCGCCGACAGAGTAAGTATAGCAGTCGAACGCAATAAAAGTGCGGCTCAAAATACGGATTACCATACGGGCGAACATATTATGATGTGTTTGTCCAGTTCTCCGTCCAACGCCAAAGTTATCCGAATGGCGGCAAAATTAGCCGAAGCGTTTCACGGCATTTTCACGGCTCTTTTTGTTGAGACGTCGGATTTCGCAGAAATGAGCGCGGAAAATAAGTCGCGTCTGCGCGAAAACCTGCGTCTTGCCGAACAGTTGGGGGCAAAAATCGCAACTGTGTACGGCGACGACGTGCCTTATCAGGCGGCGGAGTTTGCAAAAGCGAGCGGCGTTTCCAAGATTGTGCTCGGACGTTCTGTGCGCAGAATAACTTTGGGATTCAATATACCTACATATGTCGATAAACTGACGGCTTACGCTCCCAATCTCGAAGTATATGTCATTCCGAACAAACTGACAAAAACATTTACAGCTTCGCAGAAACAGAAATTCAGGACGCAATTCCCGGAGTTTACATGGTTAGACACATTATACTTAATTCTCTGCCTTACCGTCGCCACCCTGATAGGTTTTGCGTTTTATCATATCGGGTTTGCCGAGGTAAATATTATAACAGTTTATATTCTTGCGTCAATCTTCACGGCGATGATTGCGCATGGAAGAGTATACGGGGTTATCGCATCGCTTTGCTCCGTTTTGATGTTCAATTACTTTTTTACGGAGCCGCGTTATACGTTTGACGCATATGATAAAGGTTATCCCGTGATATTTATAGTTATGTTTACTACCGCGCTGATTATAAGCACGCTTATCAAGCGCATTAAAGAGCAGGCGCGGCAGTCTTCCCGCAGAGCATACCGCACGGAAGTGCTTCTGGAAACCAGCCAGAAACTTCAGCAGGCAAAAAGCACTGACGGCATATTGTCTGAGACAATCAACCAGATAAAAAAACTTATGGACAGAGAGGTTTTTTTATATCCCGTAACCGGAAACACTTTGGGGAATGTTTTGATTAATCCAAGCAATGCCGACCAGAACGTACATGACGGCAAAAACTATGGAATGATGGAGAATATAAACCAGTATATGACCGCCGATGAATACGCGGTCGCGCAGTGGGTTTTTGTAAACAACAAACATGCCGGGGCTACGACAGATACTCTGTCCGGCGCGAAGTGCCTGTATATGTCGATACGCAGCGGCGACAGTGTGTTTGCCGTAGTCGGGATTGCCATGAACGGTGAAAAAAAGCTCGATTCATTCGAAAAAAGTCTGTTAATTGCAATTTTAGCCGAATCAGCCTTAGCCCTTGAAAAGGAAAACGTTCTGGTAATAAAAAACGAAATGACGCTCCGCGCAAATACCGAGCAGCTCCGGTCAAATCTTTTACGCGCCATTTCGCACGATTTGCGCACGCCCCTCACCAGTATTGCGGGAGGAAGCAGTTTTCTTTTAGAAATGCTCGATAAAGCTGATAACTCGGATAATACCGGCAGTTTGGATAAATTGGATAAAGACACTTTGCGTTCCATGCTTTCAGATATTTCGAACGATGCTCAATGGCTGTCGTCGCTTGTGGAAAATCTGCTGAATATTACGCGCATAGAGGACGGACGCCTGAATGTAAACAAAAAACCGGAGCTTGCGGACGAAGTTATTTCCGCCGCGGTTTCGAAAGTGATAAAACGAAGCGGGAGCAGGAAGATTGACGCAAAGAAATCCGACGATATGATTTTCGTCCCGATGGACGCGCAGCTTATGATACAGGTTATTGTCAATCTTTTGGACAACGCGTTTAGGCATACCAAAGAAAACAGCGATATAGAGATCAATTATTATACGGAAAATAATAAATTTTACCTGTTAGTCAGCGACAACGGCGGAGGGCTTCCAGCCGAAATTATTGACAAAATTTTCGACCTGTTCTTTACCGCCGCCTCGCAGAACGGAAGCGACAAGCAAAGAGGAATGGGACTTGGACTGAACATCTGCAAATCCATTGTCGAAGCGCACGGCGGGACTATTAAAGCTGAGAACAATCAGAAAGGCGGCGCGACTTTTAAGATAACGCTGCCAATGGACGCATGAGAAACATCGGGTATTTTTCGCTTCGAATAAAAAACATATTTTATGAGAAAATAATATATATAAATTTTTTATAACAGGAGAAAGAAAAATGCACGATAAAAATCCGAATGTTGCGGCGTTGAATATGATATACCAGAATTCCAAAATGGCGATAGATTCCATCGACTGCGTTATTCCGAAAATTAAAAATATAAACCTGAAAAAAGATTTGGCGGCTCAGATGCTCGGCTATCATAATTTAGTAAAAAGTTCTTCGGCGCAGTTATACAACATAAATCATTACCCCGAAGACGTAAATATTTTTGCCAAAATTCCGGCGGCGGCGTCAATGTATTTAAAATCAGCCGTAGACTGTTCCGAAAGTCATATCGCCGAAATAATGATACAAAATGCCACGGCAGGTTTAATCGAACTTCAGAGAAGCTTCAATCATAATAAAAATCTTACGCACGAAGTTTATGAAGCCGGAATCAATGCCATCAATTTTGAACAGACAAATATACACAAACTCAGAAATTATCTATAAAAAAATAAACTCCCGAAAAATTCTAATTTTCGGGAGTTTATTTTTAATATCTTATATAAATATTACTTCACATTACTTTGCGGCGGCAAATTTTTTGGCGAACTGGCTCTTTTTTCTTGCCGCTTTATTTTTATGGATAATTCCGTGAGCGGCAACCTGGTCGATTTTTTTTACAGCGTCTTTATAAGTTTTTTCTAAAACTGTTTTGTCAGTGTCAGTATTTTTAGCGGCAGTTTCAAATTTTTTTATAACTGTTTTAAGATTCGTTTTGATCATCTGATTTTGAAGCGTTTTAACGGCTGTAATTCTGGCGCGCTTTTTTACCGATTCTGATTTCCTGTAATGCTTAGGCAATATTATCACCTCCCGGCAGCCTAAATTATAAAAGCTAAATTATATTTTAACATTATTTGATATATTTTTCAAGAGATTTAATAAAATTTAATAATATGTTAAAATTTAAGATGCGGAAGTTACGCCGCTTGCATCAGACGCGGCGCCGCTGTCTTGAGGAACTGTTTCCGCTTTGAACGCATAAGTTGAACTGGTTGCTATATTCGTGTCAAAAGCTCCTGCTGTCGCCATTGTTCCGTCTATATAAAATCCCCAGTAGCTTTGGTCGACATTATAGTCAAGAGTTGTGTTGTCGAGAGTTGTAATCATGCCCGATGTTTTTGAATCTGCCGGCGTAAGATTCGCGCTTACCAAAGCGTCGCCGACTGTCAGATCGTCCGTCTTAACCGTATAAGTCGTTTTTGTTCCGTCAGCTTTTGTAATTTCAAGCTTGAATGACGTTTTTCCTGTTCCTACGGTCTTTCCGCTGGAACATGCAGAGAATAATGCCGTTGCCGCAATCATTGCGGCGCATAAAAGAATTGCTATTATTTTTACATTTTTAGATTTTTTCATTTGTAATTTCTCCTTTAAAATTATATTTAATAAATTTTTATCTGCCGTGATACGTTTGATTTGTTTATACACAAACTATTTTATTATAGCAAATTTTTTCAGAAAAGTCAAATATTTTTTATCTATTATTTATTATCTGATTATTAATTTTTTAATTTAACTTATAATCCGCTAATTTACTATCCTTGACATTTCCTCAAAACTTATATCGCTGTAAAAAGAACGGTTTATAGCGTATCCTATTACTTTCGACACTTCGTTTATTATTATATCGCTCTCTTTCGGAGTTACAAAAAAATTCCCGCCGTATTCTTCAAGAGCAGATTTTAATATATCGTGCGACATTCTGTCGTCGGGTTCAACGCCGGCATGTTTATATGCTTCCTGAAGGACGTCGTAACTCAGGGTCGCCGCGTCGACGACAGTCGGCACGCCTATCGACACTACGTTTGCACCCAGAAGCTCCGAATTTATAGCTCTCCTGTGATTTCCTACCCCGGAACCGGGAGCAATCCCCGTATTTGACAGTTGAATCGTCGTCGCGAGCCTTGATATTTTTCTTGAGGCGAGCGCGTCTATAATTATGACAAGCGACGGTTTTATCTTTTCCGTGACGGATAAAATAATATCCGCCGTTTCCATTCCTGTCTGACCGAGAACTCCTGGAGCTATTCCGGACATTTCGATTAAACCGAAATTATCATATAATCCTGGCATCTGCTGTTTCAGATGCCGCGTTATCAAGACTTTTGACAGCGCTTTGGGACCGATAGAATCAGCCGTGATATAATTATTTCCCAAAGCGGCGATAAGAATAGATATCTTTGACGAATTTACATCGTCCTCTTCATCGAAATTAGCCAGCAATCTTATCTTTTTAGATATAAGTTCCACCGCCCGCGTAAATTCGTCATATTCTTTCAGCCATATTTTCCCGAATTCTATCGTTACATATTTGCCCATATTACGTCCCGTCAGTTTTGACGCTTTTTCCGTTGTTATTTCTATCTCACTGCATAAAAATCCGTCCACAGTTTCTTCTTTAAATAAAACCCCGTCGTTTTTATTGCCTTTTTCGGCAATTTCCTCTCTTGTTTCCAGCGCGAGGTCTGTTCTCGCTTTAAAAATGAAAATCCCCCCAATTTATATTTGATGTAGATGTATTCATAATATTTTGTAATATTCGCAAATTATAGTATTTGTAATAATATCGGAGTTTAAACATATCTATATAAATATATAAATCAAAATATAAATTTTACATAAATTTAGGAAGAGAAGAAAAGAAATGGTTAAGACAGCTAACAGGAAAAAAAACGGGAAAAATTTCAGTTTCCCCGCAAAAATAATAGTTTTGACGGGCATTTTGGGGACTTTTTTTGCCGCTGCATTATTTACGCCCATATCCGGGGTTTTAAGCGCGTATCTTCAAAGCGATTTTATGCGGAACATAAATTCGTTTAATAACGAAGAAGATTCACCCCGAAACGCGGCGGCGGTTTTGCCGAATAAATCTGATATAGGCAGAGCTATACTCAGTCTGTCTTTTGCGGGAGTTCAAAACATTTATAATTCAGATTCGCCGAGCGCCGGCGCCTTTGACGGCAGTCAAGTCAATCAGAGCGCGTCTTCACAGCAGGATACCTCAGGAAGTCTAAGTAATCCTTATGAAAATACTCCTGCAGCCGACGACGATTCGATGGCTTCTATTCAGGAAATGTATCAGAGTTATCAGCTTTCAAGCGGAGTGGACATAGGAGACGCCGACCCTACAAACCCAGACAATCTGCAACTCCCCGCCGACACATACAAAATAACGGCGGTCAATATGTCGGAACAGAAGACGAAAGCGCCGAAACTGCTGCTCCTGAATGATACTTCTTATAACATAAATTTAGACAATTATATATCGCGACCATATCCGATAGAACCGTTTGATACGCAGAAAAAAGACGAGCCTGTAGTCTTGATTCTCGACACCCATACAACTGAAAGTTACGTCGAAGACGGCACATATTATTACGCCCCCGCGTTTACCGCCCCGCGTTCCGAAGACCCTGATAAAAGCGTAGTTCTGGTTGCGACGGAGTTGGCAAATAAACTCGAACAGTACGGTATTCCGGTGGTGCAGAGTACAAAAATCCATGACGAACCTTCTTTTCAGAACTCTTATATACGCTCTTTGGAAACAATGAAAGAATATTTACAGAAATATCCCTCGATAAAATATGTTGTAGATTTGCACAGAGACGCCATAATGATTGACACCGGGGAGCAATACAAACCTACGATAAAAGTAAACGGCAGAAACTGTGCACAGGTAATGTTGGTAGTCGGCACACCTGACGGCGGAGGCTCTAACCCGCACTGGCAGGATAATTTGACATATGCAACATATTTGTATCAGAAGATGAACGACAAGTATCCCATGCTTGCCAGACCGATAAATTTAAGAGCGGCGATATTCAACGAGAGTGTGACGAAAGGTTCTATACTTATGGAAGTCGGCTCGTGCGGAAGCACGTTTACCGAAGCTGTATACGCCGCCGATTTAGTCGGGGAATGCATGGCTGATGTGATACTGGAGCACAATTCATAATAAAATAAGTGTATTACTGCACTGGCGACAACAAACCTGTGAATTAATTGAGACCCGCTTATAAAATTTTCAAAACTTCGTAAAGAGCGTGAGATGATGCCGTGTATCTTATCATCTCGCGCTCGTCTTTATACATATTGCGGGCGAGATTAAGTTTTACGGCTTTGTGAACTTTTTCTCCGGTTTCTCGGTTTTTGAAATATACTCCGACATATACAAGCCCGACAGGTTTATCGGCGGAGCCGCCGCCCGGTCCCGCTATGCCCGTCGTGGACACGCCTATGTCCGCGCCGAGATTTTCCGCCGCGCCTTGGCACATCTCCAGTGAAGTCTGTTCGCTGACTGCGCCGTACTGTCTCAATGTATCCTCTGAAACGTTCAGTTGTCTCATTTTCACGCTGTTGTCGTACGAGATTATCCCGCCGAGATATACTTCCGAACAGCCGGAAATTTCGGTGATTCTTTTGCCGACAAGACCCCCTGTGCAGGACTCAGCCGTTGCTAATGTCAGATTTTTTCCACGGAGTTTTGTCACAACGGCGTTTTGCAGCGATTTCACATCTATCCCGTAAATAAATTCGCCGATTTCACTTTCGATTTTATCGATTGCCGGCGCAATCAGGTTTGCACATTCCGTCTCGTCCGCCCCGGAAGCCGTGACGCGAAGCTCGACTTCGGCTTCTTTGGCGTACGGCGCGACAGTTGGATTCAGGGATTTTTCCATCATATCGTGCAGTTTGTATTCCAACGCCGATTCGCCCATTCCGAAAACATGTATCGTTTTTGAAACAAGAATATTCTTATCGCGTTTCAGTTCTTGCAGAAACGGCTTGACTTCCTCGCGGTATATAGGTTCCATTTCGCGGGGAGGACCTGGAAGCATTATCACTGTTTTCCCGTCTTTGACGACTGCAAGACCGGGCGCGGTGCCGTAATTGTTCACAAACACAGTACAGCCCTCCGGCATCATAGCCTGTTTTTCGTTATTCGGGGTCATTTCGCGGTTGAACTGTAAGAAAAATTTTTTCAGTCTTTCGAGAGATTCTGCATGCATCTGCATTTTAAGCCCGAAATAGTCTGCGACTGTTTCTTTGGTCAAATCGTCGTAGGTCGGACCTAAACCTCCGGTGATGATAACCATATCAGAACGCGAGAGAGAAAGTTCAAGACTTTCTTTCAACCGTTTTGAATTATCCCCCACGACGGACTGATGATACGTAAATATACCGATTGCAGCGAGTTCGCGGCTTAAAAAAGCGGCGTTTGTGTTTACAATATTGCCGAGCAGAAGCTCCGTTCCCACGCATAAAATTTCGCATGTCATATAAAATTGCACGTTCCTTTCATAACTCATATGATAATTAAAATAACGCAATTATTATACCACTATTCTGAGGAAAATACAAGGCATGCCTGATTATATTTTTATGATATATTGCGAGAATTAAATTAAAAATTTAAATTCGATATATAAGTTTACAACTGATATCTGCTTAAATTTAATAAATTATTTAATACAGACTGTTGCATAAAATTACTTTTTGTAGTAAAATATTATTTAGATAGAGTCTGAGTTCTACAGCGAAACATTTAAATAGATTCTCCAAATATACAGGATTAAAGAGTAAAGCGGGTGTATTCATGAATATTCAATGCGATTCCATAAGAATACTGACGTTTAATATTTTATACGATTACGGCGACGATTTTCCCTATTCGTGGCAATCACGGCGGGAGCTTGTATTTTCTCTTTTGCGGTTTCATGCTCCCGATGTATTTTGCCTGCAAGAACCGCTTAAAAATCAGGTAGATGATTTAGCGAATAAATTTCCTGATTATGATATTTACAGCGTCGGTTGTAAAGACGATGAACATGAAGGTCAACATATGTCTATATTCTATCTGAAAAGAAAATTTGACATGTTGAGTTTCGGAAGATTCGGATTATCCGAGAAACCTGATGAAATGGGCTATATCGGTTGGGACGCAAAAAATCCGCGTATAGCTGTATGGGTAAAATTATTTCACAAAGATACCAAGCAAAGTTTATATATTGCATCAACCCATTTAGACCACATTGGTGAAATGGCGAGGCAGCAAGGCGCATTGCTATTGATTAACGAAATGAGAAAAATTGCAAATGATATGCCTGTCTTAATATGCGGCGATTTTAATGCCAATACCGATTCGCAAACATATAAGAATATGATTGACGGCGGGTTTGTCGACTGTTCAGCATCTCCCGGTATCATTAAATCTGATTTGCCGTATACATACCACAAATTTTTACTTGATAAGGGAAATGACGAAATAGAAAAATTCAAAGATGATAACCGTGTAATGAAAGTTATCGACCATATTTTTTATAAAGGCGATGTAAAGGTTTTGCGTCACGGCACATTAAGCGATAACTATATGGGAGTATATCCCTCCGATCATTTCCCTAAAGTGTGCGATATATTACTCAATGCTGACCTTAACCAATAGGCGTATAAAAAATAAATTAAACGGAGAATAAAAAGTATGAAACTATACATAAAAATCATATCGGCAATATGCGCAATTATAATGACTGTCGGATTAATTCCCGTATCAGCTTCTTCGGCGGACGGGCAGACATACGTCTGGTCTAACGCTTCTGCATGGGCGGTTGACGAACTGCAGAAAGCGAGCGGTATGGGTTTAATACCTGACAGCTTGAAAAATACCGACCTCACGCAGTCAGTCACGCGCGCGGAATTTGCCGCCGTTGCGGTAAAACTCTATGAAAGCCTGTCTAACACGAAGGCTGACCCCGCAGGCGCAGATACTTTTGCAGATACGCAGGACGCTGAAGTGCTCAAAGCGTACAATGCAGGCATCACCGACGGGGTGACGCCCGCAGGCGTAACGCCTAAAAAATTCGAGCCGGATACGCTGCTGAACCGCGAGCAAGCCGCAACTATGCTGACGCGCGTATTAAAACGTGCATATATACCGGGGTGGCTGTTAGGAAACGACGATTGGTACACGCTCAATTTCAGGCATCCGAAGCCATTCTCAGATGATTCGAAAATTTCAGATTGGGCGAAACCGTCTGTGTACTTCATGGCGGCAAACAGTATAATAGCGGGAGTGGGAGACAATTCTTTTGCAGCCGGCGATTCTGCGACGCGCGAACAGGCGATTGTCATTGCCGTGCGTATTGTAGAAAATTTAAAAGATAAACCTCTTTATTATGATGTTGATTTCCTGGCATACGCCGCCGAAGTCGTCAGATTAATCAATATAGAACGCGCGAAAAACGGATTGTCACAGTTTACCGGCACAAACGCAACCCTGAACAACTGCGCGTTTATCAGGGCGAACGAACTGATTCAGTTATATGACCATAACCGTCCCGACGGCACATACTGTTTTGACTTGTTTGACCAATTGGGAATAGAATACAGCTGGTGCGGTGAAAATATCTCGAATGTAGGAAACAATCCCCAAGAAGTTGTGACCAGTTGGCTTAATTCCCCGCATCATCACGCCAATATTCTCGACCCGCATTATACTGAAATGGGGATAGGCGTCGCTATGGACGCAAACGGGCATTTGTATTGGGCACAGGATTTTATAGGATGAAAGAGAGGTATTGTTTATGCGATTGGCAACTTATAACATTTGGAACGAAACAAAAGGCAGAGGAAACAGAATAAATCAGATAGTAAATGAAATCGCTTCTGTAAACGCAGACATTATCGGACTTCAGGAAGTTACAGAACCGACGTTTAATATATTAACTGAAAGATTAGGTTATAAATATCATACTTTCGCAATGTATTATGACGAGGATGAAGGATTGGCATTTTTCAGTAAATTCCCGATAGACGAAGTATTTTTCCTCAATGAAAGCGCGGAATATGCAAACAGTCGGGCGTTGCACGCGCTGATTAACGCAGACGGCTCTTCTTTTTCGACAATAAATCTGCATTTGCCATGGGATTCTATTTTAGAAAAAGAAAAGCAGATTGTTGCGATTTATAAATATAATCAATATGCGAATTCTAAAAAAGATGGAGTTTCCCAAATTATAATGGGCGATTTTAACTGCGCGCTGACATCAAGCGTACATAACTATCTGATCGGGGAACAGTCTCTTTCAGGACGGGAAGTAAATCCGTACTGGGACGACCTCGCCTCAAATTATGCGGCGATTAACGGATTGCCCAATAAAGCAACGCTGGATTTTCAAAAAAATCCAAGATGGAGAGATAACACTACTGAGACGCCGGTGATTTATGACAGAATATATGTTGCGGGTGTCAGTAACATAAAAAATGTCGATATATTCGGCACAGCCATATCTCCCGAAACGGGATTGTCCGCGAGCGACCATTACGGCGTTTTTGCCGACGTGGAGTTCTGATTATAAATATTTTGTACAAATAAAAGAGGAGAAATAATTTTATGAGCGAAAAAAAATATAATTATACGGTAGAAATTTTACCGCCTGAAGATTTCGACGAGTGGGCGGAGCATTGCGGCTCGATTTTTGATGTCGGACCCGCGTATTTCAGGCGTCATTTTGTATCCGACCCTCACAGGGATTATAATTCCGTTTTTATAATAAGAAACGAAGAACGGAAAATTATATCGACAGTCAGGGTCTTTCACAGGCAGGTTTATATAGGCGGGAAAACGTATAAAATGGGCGGCATAGGCGAAGTCTCGACTAACCCGAATTACAGGAAATTGGGGCTGTCGTCGCAACTTCTCGACGCCGCGACAGATTATATGAAAGAGCATGATTTTGATTTATCGATGTTAAGCACCGGATATTTTTCGCACTACGCAAAACATGGATTTATGCAGGCTAATTTTTACGACAAAACCGTTGTAGGGCGCGACGCCAAATTCGCCAACGGCGAATTTATTGGCGCGCCGTTGTCAGATATTCGTCCGCTAAATCAGGAAAATTTCCACGATATGGCGATGTTATACAACAAATACTGCTCAAAATTGAACTGCTGTATTGTCCGCACAAAAGACTACTGGCAAGAATGGTGCGCAGTTGAAATAAAAAATCCTTACGGTTTATTCAAAGACGGTAAACTTGCCGGATATATATGTTTTGACGGCAACTGGGTCAGCGAAATCGTCTCGGACGAATGCGACCATGATATTTTGCTTTCAGCAGTAAAATCGGACGACGGCAAGGTAAATATTCCTGCGTTTGTAAAAACCGGCAGGGAAATAATCGACAAAGATTGTCACAGCCACAATATGATTTGCGTTTACAAACCCATCGACGTTGACGGGAAAGGCACGGCTTTGTCGGATACTGCGGCGGTTGTCGAGTATCTGAACAACAACGGCGGAATTGTCATGTGGGGTCAGGACGGGTTTTAAACAAATGGCTGTAACGGAGTAAAGACCACCCCGTCAAACGCTATTCACAAACTGTGTGTGTGGCGTTTGCCACCCCTCCACAGAGGGGAATTTGGCGCGATCTCTGTATGTTAGACAAAATTCCCCTCTGTGGAGGGGTGGCACGCGAGATGTTAGTGCGTTTTGTAAAAATGCCGAGCTTGCTCGGCTGTTCGACCGCGTGACGGGGTGGTCTTTTCATCATGTTCGTCATGTTCATGGTCATGCTTGTGTTCTTCGCGTTCCTGCATATCCTCGATTGCGCGCCGGAACTGGGTTTCGTATAATTCTTTGTACACTCCGCTGGTCTCAACTAATTCCGCGTGCGTGCCGCGTTCGGCTATCTCGCCTTTCTCTAAAACGATTATCTCGTCCGCCGCCATTATTGTAGAAAGCCTGTGCGCGATTACGACGCTTGTGCGGTTTTTCAGCAATGGGTCTATCGCCTGCTGAATAAGGCTTTCGGAAATTGAATCAAGCGAGCTTGTCGCCTCGTCGAGTATGAGTATCTTCGGATCTTTTAATATAACCCTTGCGATGGACAGACGCTGTTTTTCGCCGCCGGAGAGTTTAAGTCCCCTGTTTCCCACGATAGTTTCGTATTTTTCGGGCAGTGAATCAATATAATCGTGGATATACGCTCTTTTGCAAGCGTCGATTAACTGTTCTTCCGTCGCTTCTTCATTCGCGTATAAAAGATTTGCCCTGACTGTTCCGTTGAATAAATATGTATCCTGCGTCACAAATCCGATATGCTTTCGCAGGGAGAACATATCTGCGTCTTTTACGTCCAAGCCGTCGATTTTTACGCTGCCGCTTATTGTGTCGTAGAGACGCGGGATAAGATTTATTATCGTGGATTTCCCCGCGCCGGACGGTCCGACAATCGCAATAGTCTGCCCGCTGTCTATTTTGAAAGAGACGTTTTTCAAAATCGGCATTTCCTCAGTATAATGGAAATTTACGTTTTCAAACTCAATATCGCCTTTGATAGTTTCAATAACGACTGCGTTCGGTTTATTTGTTATATCGTTAGGCAAGTCGAAATAGTCGAATATTCTCTTGAACAAAGCCATAGAGCGCGTCACGTCTATCTGCAAGTTGAACAGCGAATTTACAGGTCCGTATAATCTGTTTATTAATGTTACCATCATGGTGACGCCGCCGATTGTTAGGCTTGTGTTGCCGAATTTCAGCATAAGTATTCCGGCGACAAGATATATGAGCATTGGTCCCATATTTGTGAAAACGCCTATGCTCATCTGGAACCATCTGCCGATTATGCTCTCTTTTATGGCGAGTTTGGTTATGTCGCCGTTTATTTTGGTGTATTTGTTGTATTCTATGTCTTCTTTTGTGAAAATCTTTACAAGCAGAGAGCCGCTTACGCTCAGAGTTTCGTTTAAGACCTGATTAATCTCGTCGTACTTCGCCTGAGTCTGCGTGGCTAAATCAAATCTTCTTTTGCCGACTTTTTTTGTGGGCAGTATAAACAGCGGCACTATTAAAATGCCTATTGTCGCTAAAATCCAGTTTTTGGAGTATAACGCGACGGCTGTTGTAATTAAGACAAGAACATTGCTGAATATGCTTGTAAGCGTGCCGCTTATCACGCTCTGGACGCCGGTTATGTCGCCGGTCATACGGGTGATTATTTCGCCTTGCTTTTCGTTCGTAAAAAATTTGTGAGCCATATATTCGAGATGCCTGTACATCTCATTTTTCATATCGAAAACGATATGCTGCGACATCCATGTATTGACATAACTTTGAAGAACATTGATTAAATTTGAGCCGACTACTACGCTGAACGATATTAATATAAGCTCCACAAGAATATTGAAATTTTTGCCGTTAAACCCGTCGTCGATTATTTTACCTGTAATAATTGACGGGAACAAACCTAATACGGACGATAATGTGATAGTTGTAATTACGACAATCAACTGTTTCCAATAAGGCTTGAGATATTTAAGAGCCCTGAATACCAATTCTTTTGTTATCTTAGGCATTTTTGCTTTTTCTTCGTCTGTCATACCTTTGAATCTAAAACCGCCGCCTCCGCCTCCACCGCCGCCGTGAAATCCTCCGCCAAAATTCATATTTATCCCTTCTTTGATTCTTTAAAATATTTTGAATATATTTATTTATAACAGTATAAATTATATCACATTTATCTCAGAATGTCAAAATTATTAAAAAGAATTTCCAAAATTACTATTTGCCAATTTTTATTTTCTTACCGGCGGGGTTGTCGATTACATGTCCATGTTCGTCAAAACGCGATCCGTGGCACGGACAGTCCCATGTTTTTTCGACTTTATTCCAATTGAGTGCGCATCCCATATGAGCGCACCGTTTTGTCGACGGGGTGAGAAGATTAAGCAAAGCCTCCCCGCCATTTTTCAGAAGCTGAGGTTTAAGTATAGAACGGTCGGGGCGGAAAACATCCGAGTATTCGTTACGTTTTCCTGCTGTCATATCGCTTAGAATCATAGCCGATACCATTGACGACGTCATGCCCCACTTATTAAATCCCGTTGCGATGTATAAATTCGGCATGGATTTCGCAAGCTGTCCGATATACGGAACGCCGTCAAGCGTCATGCAATCCTGCGTAGCCCATGCGTATTTTTCAGATGCTTCGGGATAATATTTTGCGGCAAAAGCGCGAAGTTCGTCATATGCGCCGCCTTTTTTGCCCGTGCGGTGGTCGCCGCCGCCGACAAACAGCAAATTGCCGAACTGTCTGAAAGACATTCCGGTTTCTTTTTCGTCCACATACATTCCGTCTATATGCGATGCGCTTTCGAGCGCAATAACATATGAGCGGTGCTGATACATTTTGAGAAAATACAAGCCGCGTATATTGATAACAGGGAAATGCGTGGCGATTGTAATATTTTCGGCGGATATTATTCCATGCTGCGTTATTGCGGTATAGCCGCCGCGAGTGCGGTCAATACGGCTGACGAAAGTATTTTCATAAATGTTGAGAGGCGCAGATACAGCTTCGATGAATTTCAGAGGGTGGAATTGCGCCTGACTGTTAAACCTGACTGCGCCGGCAGTCTTGAACGGCAGCATGTGAGTGTCCGCAAACTCCGCCGTATATCCTAATTTTTGAAGCGCGGCGATTTCTTTCTCGATTTTTGCCGCGTCGTCAATCGAATAAACATACGACTGCTGTTCCTCGAAACGACAGTCAATATTCATATCCGAGCACATCTTCTTAAACTCGTCTACAGCATGCAGATTTGCGGAAAGATACATCTGCGCTTTTTCAAAAGATGCTTGACGTATCAGTTTGTCATATATAAGTCCGTGCTGCGCAGTTATTTTGGCAGTAGTGTTTTTTGTGATACCCATGCCGATTCTGTCAGCTTCAGCCAGCATATAATCCGCGCCAGCATGATGCAGGAAATGGGCGCATAAAACGCCCGCCATGCCGCCTCCGACAATCAATGTGCCGGTTTTTTGGTTGCCTTCCAAACAAGGATGCGGTTGTACATTCTCTGTATTAACTATTTTGCTCCATACTGAATCCATAAATTTTCACCTTAAATTTAAACATTTTTATACTTAAATTATTCCCTTGAAAGTATAAAAATATTTTGACTAAGGTGAAATTTTATTTTATGATATTATATAGTAAAGCAAAATTAAATATGTTTCACAATCTTATATAGCATCGGAACAGGCAAAGCCATTGAACATATGACATCAGTCCTGACTTTTCGATGCACGGAAGTTTTGCCAATTTCAAAGCAGTAGAAACCTGCTTTTTTGTCAATTGACTTTGTATTCCGTAGCGCAGGCTCTTTTCAACAAAATGCGCAAAGTCTTTTTGCTGCGCCATAGGAATATCTGACTGTATCTTTCGGATAAAATGAATTAAAACAATATCGACAGACGGCATAGGGTGAAAATCCTGCCGTTCGAAATAATAGTCTATTTTCATATCAAAAAAAGGTTTTATGAGTATAGACGCAGGCGTATCATTGGGACAGCCTGTGAAACGTTTCGCCGCGCCTTTTTCCATCACTAACCACGCTTCCTGCGGCGGGTTTTTTGTGGTAGTCAGTTTTCGTATTATGTCAGAAGTAATCGAAAACGGAATGTTTGAAAAGACTTTGTACGGTTTATGCTCCGGCAAAACAGCCTTTAAGAAATCTATATGCCTTAATTTTAAATTCTCCGCATTCCCGAGTTTACTCAATAATTGGTTATATAATTTTAAATCAATCTCAAAACCGTCTACCATACAGCATACTTTGACAAGCTCTTTAGTTATATGACCTCTACCGCATCCTATCTCAATAACGAAATCATCTTTACCGATAGATGTACGCCTTAAAAGTCTTTGAATTGTTTTAGAACTCGTCAAGAAATTTTGTGATACCGAAAAAGGCAGACTTCTGTTTTGCCTTGAATTTTTGGACATAAAAATACACCTCCATGATTTTTGCAGTAATCATAAAAAGGCGCGCGAAAAAAGCTGTTTTAAGCTAATTTAGCACGCCGATTTAACGAATTCTCCAAATTCCCATGAGATGTAATATACTCCTTGTAATCACTTACTATATTTTATGCTTCTATTATATCATAATATTCGCAAAAATGTCAAGGGAAACATTAAAAATTTTTGTTTTTATATTGACATTTTTATATTTATGCTGTATAATAAAAATGTGAAGATTATAAAATATACTTTCATAAAATGTCAAGGGAAACCTTGAATTTTTTATATTAATGAAAATTAAAATTTATTTTAAGAAAGGATTCGCTATGAAAACACATGCAAAACTTCTGTCAGCCGCCATGGCATTTATTCTCTCTGCACTCGCTTTCACGGGATGCAGTAGCTCAAACAGCCAGAATACGGCGGCTACAGATACGTCATTGGCTCCGACAATATCGTCGACTGTCCCCCCAACCACTGCCGTCCCGACTACAACAGCCGCGCCGACTACTCCGGCTCCGACACAGCCTCCCCCGACATTCGCGGATGCTGTGGTTCTGGATTGCACCAAAATTGATTACAACAAACTGGGCAGTGTAAAAGTCCAATCAGCCACTCCCGATCCTCCGGCAGGAGAGACGGCGTATTGGTATTCGCGCGCATCGATAGGGGATGTCGTTTTGCAAGCCGTGATACCGCCGTTTGACGCCACACAGAACAACTACATGACCGGCGCGCTGAAAGTTGAAGTCTGGTGCAACGATATAACTCTGATGGGCGGCAGCGACAGCCAGTTCGAATTCAGTACAACCACATGCGATGTGGACGAAAATGCCTGGAACTGGAAAAACCAGGTTACGCAGAACGGCTGGAACACCGTCTATCTGCCATGGGATCAGGCGTCAGTCACCGGTGACCCGGATTATTCCGCCCTGACGTGGCTCCGCATATATGACGTCGGGCGCACGTGCGACTACGCTATCGGCAGTATCTACGTTGTGCCGTTAAGCGAAGTGCCGCCGGATGTAATAAAATTCTTAGAAGCTATGATGTAAAATCTTTATTTTATATTGACATTTTTATATTTATGCTGTATAATAAAAATGTGAAGATTATAAAATAAACGTATGGCAACACCTAATGAGTTTATTTCGTTGGGACGGTGCAGCCAGTATTTAGTCGGTTTTTTTGTATATTATCTCGTCTTTCCTACCTTGTCAGTATTGGGGCGGATTAATATACTTGCCATACGTTTAAATTATAATATAAAATGTAAAAAATGTCAATAAAAATTTAAATTTTTATCTCGCCCAGAACATTCATAATCAGTTTCAAAGTTTCAATAATATCCTCGCCGCTTTTCAAAAAATATGTGATGTGCGGTTTCTGTCCCATGGACAAGAGAAGCCTGCCGTTCATTTTTGAGGCGGCGATTGTCCATTTTTCAAGCATCTTCTGCCCATACGGTTTTGAAAGTATATCAGAATATATAATAACAGCTTTTTTGTCTTTATTTTCGATTGTGTCTATATATTCCGTGCACGCGCTGTTTCTGATTAACGCTATATCGATAAGATTCCCCGTGGCTTTCGGGATATTGCCGAACCTGTCCGTCAATTCGTCTTTTAAATCGTCTGCGTCCGCCTGACTCTCGATTGCCGCGATTCTTTTATATATTTCTATCCTCAGAATTTCGCTCTCCATATATCTTGACGGAATAAATGCGTCAACCGCTATATCAATTAAACATTCCGTGGGTTCAAGCTCTTCGGGACTTTCTATATTTTCTATGGCGTCGTAATTTAAATCATCTGATACAGGAACTTCAGGCATACCGGGAGTTTCTTTTCTTTTTATATCTACGTTGTATTTTTTGCTTCTGACCGTCGGAATACCCGCCGATATATCGGCGGCATATGCATCATCTGTTCCTGTATTCTCTTCTTCTAATTTTTGTAATATATCTTCATCGGTAAAACCGAGTTTCTTTCTCTGATCCAATTTTTTCTTCTGGTCGTTGACGGCTTTTTCAAGGATTTTCACATATAAATCATATCCCACGCCCTCCATTGCGCCGTGCTGCTGCGAGCCGAGTAAATTTCCCGCACCCCTTATTTCCAAATCGCGCATGGCAATCTTAAATCCCGCCCCGAATTCCGTATACTCGCGTATCGCTTTAAGTCTTTTCGCCGCTATTTCCGTTATGACTTTATTTTTCGGATAGGTCAAATACGCATACGCCCGCCTGCTTGAACGTCCCACTCTGCCGCGTATCTGATGCAGCTGCGCCAGTCCGAGCCTGTCCGCGTCCTCTACAATAAGCGTGTTCGCGTCGGGTATATCAATCCCGGACTCTATAATCGTCGTGCATACGAGAATATCGGTTTCCCCCTGAAGCATGCTCTGCCATACTTTAGACAGACTTTCCTCGTCCATCTGACCGTGTGCAATCCCGATTTTTATTTCGTTTTCACTTCCGTCCTCAATGTTAATACTGCTTTCATTTTTGCATAATTCTTTGATTTTCAACGCCGTCTGCTCTATCGTTTCAACCCTGTTGTGCAGATAAAACACTTGTCCGCCTCTGCGTATCTCGTTTTTTATCGCCTCTGAGATTATATTGTCGTCGTACTCGAAAATATATGTCTGCACGGGAATCCTGTCGTGCGGGGCTTCTTCTATGACCGACATGTCGCGTATGCCGGACAAAGCCATATTCAACGTTCTGGGAATGGGCGTAGCCGTAAGAGTCAGAACGTCTATATCTTCTGCGACCTGCTTTATTTTTTCTTTATGCGCGACCCCGAAACGCTGTTCCTCGTCCACAATCAGCAAGCCCAAATCTTTAAATTTAACGTCGTTTTGTATAATCCTGTGAGTGCCGATTATTATATCGACTTCGCCGGACTTTAATTTCTTTAATATTTCAATCTGTTCTTTTTTTGACCTGAATCTCGACAGCATATCTATTTTGACCGGAAACTCCCTGAATCTCGACAAAATCGTCTGATAATGCTGCCATGCCAAAATAGTGGTAGGCACTAAAATCGCCGCCTGTTTGGATTCCGAAACGCACTTGAAAACGGCTCTCAGCGCGACTTCGGTTTTGCCGAATCCGACGTCGCCGCATAACAGCCTGTCCATAGGAACCGGCTGCTGCATATCTGTTTTTATCTGCTCTGCACAGACTAACTGGTCTTCGGTTTCTGTGTATTCGAACAGCGATTCAAAATCTTTCTGCCATTCTGTGTCGGACTGAAATGCGTAGCCTTTTTTTAACTGACGGGCGGCATATAGTTTTATAAGTTCGTTTGCTATATCTTTTGCCGCCGATTTTGCCCGCGATTTTGCCTTCTGCCAGTTTGAACCTCCCATTTTAGACAGTTTTACACTCGAGTCCTCGCTCCGCGCCCCGATATATTTTGAAACCAAATCAAGCTGATTGCACGGCACATATAATATATCCGAACCGTCGTATTTTATTTTTATAAAATCTTTCTGCACCCCGCCGGAAACGTCCAGTCTTTCTATTCCCATGAATATGCCTATGCCGTAATTGCTGTGGACGACGTAGTCTCCCGCAGTCAAATCCGTATACGACATGATTTTCTGCCGCGACGACTGCTGGGATTTCTTCCCGCCCTGATTATATATGCTGCGCTTTTTCAGAGTTTCCACGCGCTTGTCGGACAAACTGTCAGTGATTAACGCAAATTTCTGCTTCGGAAGTTCAAATCCCCGGATATCGCATAAATTTGCGGAATTCAGCAGTTTCGGAGTTTTTATAATAACCGCATATCCGCCGGGCAAATCGTTAATATCTTTATATCTGTTTATATCAACCGAAATATATTTGATTTCAAAATCGCTCAAAGTGTCGGCGAGGCTTTTTATCCCCGCGTCCGAATTGAGAAAAACTATGATTTTATAGCCCGAAGACGCGAAATTTTCCAAATCGTCTTTTAATATATTAAATCCCTCTGAAATATGCGGAGACTGTCTTGTGGTAAAAGAAAACAGCCCGGCTAAATTTATATCAAGTCCGCTGACAAACATATCGCATATTACCGTCTTGAATTTAGTCCTGAATATATTAAAATCTTCAAGCGTCGCCGAATAATACGCGTTTTTGCCGTCGATATAGCCTTTTTCGACCAAATCGATTACGGTTTCCGTAATGATTTGCTCCGAGACTTTCTGTCTCTCGTTGATTCTTAAAGACTCGTTCATAAACAAAACGGTAGAATCGGCGTCAAAATAATCCAGCAAACACTCTTTATTTTCATAAATACACGAAATAAACC
>WQYZ01000024.1 GCA_009780985.1 Oscillospiraceae bacterium
ATTCCGGCGATTCTATTTCTGTTATAACATATGCGCCTGATTTTACGTTCGGTATGAGTACTTCGCCATTTTCATCAGTTATATATTCGCCGTTCGCATTGCCAACAACTGCGCCTGAGCTATCAACAGCTCTAAAACGTGCATTTGAAAGAGGTTTTCCTGTCTGTGCATCCACTTTTGTAATCAGAATTGACCCGTATGGATTGTCAGAGAATGAAACAGAATAAGTTTTACCGTCCATGCCGACGTTTACTGTCTGCGTGGTTGCATTAATTTCATAATTTGCGGGAGCTTCTATTTCAGTTATTACATACGATTGAGGTTTTAGATTCGAAACTAAAAATTCACCGTTTATGTCTGTCGTAAAAATACCATTTGAACTTCCAGCAACTGCGCCTGTACCGTCTGTTACTTTAAATTTTGCGTTCGAAAGCGGTTTCCCTGTAACTGAATCGACTTTTGTCACGAGAATATTGCCGTAAGGATAATTTGCGAAAGTCAATTCGACAACAGAAGTGCCGTCGCCTTTCAGCCACGTCTGCTGACTGCTGTTTTCGGATAAAAGATAATTTTGCGGAGAAACAATCTCTTCCACGATATAACCTGAACCGGCTTCAAGTCCTGATATTACGATTATGCCGGAATTGCCTGTCACATATCTACCGATTATCGTGCCTGAACTGCCAGATATATCGCCTGTGACTTGGCGCAACTCAAATACTGCGCCTGCCAGTAATTCACCCGTTATTGCATCCGCTTTCTTTACAACTATACTGTTCAGCGGATAATTGGGTATCAAGTCGCCGTCTGTATATGAGACGAAATCACTTCCGTCAACTGCCGATATAGTCGCACTCAATGACAAATACGCTATTTCTGTGCCGTCACTCTCTCCGTTTAGCACAACGCCGTTATTATTCATAGATTCGCCGCTTCTCGATAATGTTTCAATCCCTGTCGTTATTTCGCCTGATAGATACGAGTTTTCACCCGGACCAAGATATACGCGGGTTACAGGATTTGACGCTTTCGCGTAACCGGGAGCGGGGAGAAGTTCAGTCACAATATACCACCCAATATTGACCTTCGGGATTATAATCTGCCCGTCCGTATTGGTTTTGTATGTACCGAGCGATACGATTCCGCCGTTCGTACTTTCATAATCAATCCTATATATTGTATTTGGAATTGGGTTATAATTCAATCCATTGATTTTTGTAACAATCAATGTTGGCAGACGTGTATTTTCAAAAACTAAAGTCTTTGTTTTGCCCCATTCGAGCTGAATATTTTTGGTTTGATTTTCGTTTATATATCCGCCGGAGGGGTTACTTCTTCTACTGTATAAGTGGATTGGTCGAGATTGTTTATCAAAATCGTACCTGTGCTATCGGTCGTATATTCCGAAACTGTTAAATCATCTGTTTTTGTCAATCGGAATTTTGCCCCTGCGAGAGGTAATTTGGTCACGGAATCCACTTTCTGAATTTCTAACTTTGGACGAGCTTTATTAGTAAATATGAGGGTTTTTGTCGTCCCTGCCCCAAGGGAAATATCTTTGTGTTGTGGGTCGAGGAGATAACCTGACGGAGAAACAATTTCTTCTATACTGTATATTTCCTCGTTTAAATTCGGGATTAAAATAGTACCTGTGTTGTCGGTTACATATTCAGATGTGGTTTTACTTTCTGTAGCTGTTACGCGGAATTTCGCGTTAGCCAACGGTAAGCCTGTCGCTTCGTCGATTTTTTTTATTTCGAGCTTAGGCTTTTCCGTATCTGTGAATATTAATTGTTTTGTCGTACCCCATTCAAGGCTTATGTCCTTGTGTTCGGGATTGCACAAATAATTGGCGGGAGCTTCATATTCCCATATACTATACGTTGTTTCTTTTAAATCGGGAATTAAAATCTCACCGTTTTCGTCGGTAACATAATCTGAAACGGTGGAATTTTCCGTCTCTTGGACGTGAAATTTAGCACCTACTAAAGGTTGATTCGTTTGTGAATCCAATTTGATTATTTTCAGAGATGGTTTTTTCCTATTATCGAATTTTACTTCGACGGATTTTCCTGCCTCTAAATAGACTTGTTTGCTTTCCGTCGTTGCAATATAATGTTGCGGAGCGGCGATTTCAGTTATATTATACCACCCCTCAGATAGATTGTCAACCCTGATTATGCCCGTTTCATCAGTTATACCCTCGTAAACTATTTCGCCGCCCATTTTTTGGACGGAAAACTCTGCACCCGGTAAAACAATTCCTGTAGCTTCGTCATATTTTTTGATGACTATACCCGGTTTTGCCTTATTTTTCATAGTGATTGTCGCGGTTTTGCCTGCCTGTAAAACTATTGTTTGCGGCGTAGAATTGAGGAGATACCCAGCAGGCGCGACGATTTCCGTAACGGTATAAGTGCCATCCGGAATATCTTTCAAAACGGCAACGCCGAGAGCGTTCGTAACAACGTCCCACGAATCCGTCCCGCCGTCTTTGGCAACACGGATTGTCGCACCTTGCAGTAAAGCACCCGTATCTGCGTCAACTTTCGTGATGTCAAGACTTGACAATTTTTTGTCTGTAAAAGTTACGGTCGTAGTCTCGCGTTCGCGGAGTAAAATATTATCTTTATGGGGATTTGGGTCAAGCGCGTACCCTTGCGGAGGCGTTATTTCAGTAATACTGTAATATCCTGCGTCTAAACTTAAAGATATTTTACCACTTCCGTCCGTAGAACCTACATAAACAATACTACCTACTTTATTTTTTATCTCGAACACCGCGCCGGGTAATGGTGTGTTTGTACCAGCGTCGAGTTTTACAATCTCGAGAGTACCGGGAGTTGGAGGAGGCGTTGTAGTTTCGGGCGGTGCTGTCTCTGTAGTCGTCGGCGGCGAAGATGTGTCAGGCTGCGTTGTCGGTTCTGTAGGTGTTTCTGTCGTATCAGTCGGCGTAGCGTCATATGTCGCATATGCGTTCGCATCCTTGAAAGTGAGCGGCGCACCAGTCACTGCATAATTCTGATACGATGAATTGCTTGACTCGCCATACAACACAACTTGATTGGCGACTTCGCCTTTGACATCAAGTGTTATTGAACCTGACGATGTTACGCTGCCTTGTGGAATCACCAGCATGAATTTCTCTACGGCGTTGAATGTCGTCTTTTCCGTCACCCCGTCTGAAGCTGTGATTTTCGTGCCAGCCGGAACATTCGCCGGAAGTGTCACAGTATAAGTTTTTATGGTGACATTTGATGTTACAGTGTACTCTTTTACGAGATTAGTGCCGTTTTCCGTCATTGCATTGCCGCTTGTTGCGGTCATGGTGACAAACGGTGCGGGCGGTATCACTGTGTTCTGTGTGCCTGCGTTGTATATATTCATCGCCGCTTCGTAAATATATTCGTATCCAGAATCGATTGCTGCCCATTTGCTCACGTCCCACCCGTCGTTTTTGTTCATCAGGTATATTCGTAATGCCATTTTTGTAGCATATGTAGCCTCTCCCGGTGTTGGCACAGTCGTGCCGAATATCTCCTGAACGCTCTTGTACGGGTACCCTGCCATCACAATCCCGTATATCTTCGGGGCGGTGATTCCGTTGCTCGACAGCGTTACATCAAAACCGCCGTCTATTTCGCCTGCGCCTTTTTTGTGCGGATCGACGCAGTATGCTGGGTATTCCGCAATGCCGTCGCTGTACCATGCGTCGCTTGTCTCTATCGCCACTCCGTCCCACTTTAGCCACTCCACCATGCCGCTTTTCGTGTATAGGTGTACTGTGTCTGCGGCTGACGCTGACAGTGATATTGCCGATATTATTGGCAGTATCATAAACACTGCCAGTAAAATTGATATTATTTTATGCTTTTTTATGTTCTGTAATAGTTTACTCATGTTATTTTGTCCTCTCTAATTTATTTTTTTGTTTTCTGTGAATAAAATATAATGTGCCGTTCATTTTTTATATATCCATATGACTTCGTCTAAAACAGCCTTTTTGAACTGCGCGTTTTTGGATTTAATCAAATCTTTGTACCATATAAAATCCGCTTTAGACGCATGGAGTTCGTGCCGTACAAACATATCCACATATTCTATGTACTCAAGCAGTTCGTCCCTTGATTCGACGTCGGTATCGTCATAGTCGTACAGCAGGTTCACATCGCTTGCCTCCCTGAAATCGCCTCTCGCATACGAGCCGAATATACCTATGTGTCTGATGCACTTATAGTCCGATGCCGCATTTATTATATCTTTTAATTTTTTGTCAATCGTTATATTTGTGTTCATTGCTGGTTTCCTCCCATATTATTTCAAACAATTTATTAAATAATTTTTTCACTTGCTTTGACACATATGCGGTATTGCGGCTGATTTTCGGCGCAGGTTATAATTGTAATGATGTTATTTTCGGACCGGCCGAGTACAGAAGTGTCTGTTGCGTCAATTTTTTCGACTGAGTACACCTCGTAAATTCGTGTACCGTAAGGAGTGATATATGTGATTTCATCACCGTTTTTCAGGTTTTTAATCGTGCCGATGCTCGTAGGAACGCCTCTGTTGTGACCTGCGATACAAACGTTGTTGTCCCACGCCGATGTGCCCGAAAAGTGTCCCACTTCTATTCGCATATTATCCAAACTTTCCCCCTCGTACACTTGAACATTTATGTTGAGTTTTGGTATTGATAATGTGCCGATGCTTCCGTCGCTAAAATATGCCGGAAGTGTTTTCGCAGGTGTATCGTTGTAAATCGAAGTTGAAGGCAAAAATCCGTCGTAATCCACACTATTGGAGTTACTAAAAGTGACGTTTGATGTCACCACCGACGCTGAACTTGACGATGTATAATTGTGTGCATTATAATATGGATTTATGCGGTCGGTATCTATATTCCCAGAAAATACGCCGTATTCCGGCGGGAAATATGCTGCTTCTTTATCTCTGCGGACGTTCGTATCGTCGTAGAAATCATTTATATCTGTCGTTTTGTCGAACGTGTTCAAAGTATCCGCTCCGCTTGAAAAATTGTACTGATACGCGAACACCGAGATTGATAAATTCGTCGATAATATCAAAATGATAATAATTTTAATTAACTTTTTCATATGCTTTTACCTCGCATTTCTTGACTAAAAATCTACTTTTATTTCATAATTTCCGCTGCCGAAATAATTGATAAGATGACTAAACTGTTTATCGCCGTATTCGATAGCCGCAGTTTTACCCGACAATCGCCGCGCAGCTAAACTGTCTATAACCAACATAAAACCGCCGCTTTGAGCTTTATCCGAAAAAGGAGTCAAGTTTATAATCGGCGTTTTATATGATACGCGGATTTTGCCGATTTGGTCGTATTTGCCTTTGATGAAATTAAAGACTTTCACGTTTTTGCGGAGGAAGAAAAAGAACACTAATGCGCCGAGAAGTCCTGCGCCGCCTGTAGTTCCCGCAACTGCCGAAACAGGATTGAATGATGCAGGTTCTTCTATAATTTCTGGCTCTGTTGCGGGTTCTGCGGTTGTAGTCGGAGGCTCGGTTGTTGTGGGAGCTTCGGTCGTGGTCGGCGGCGGGATTTCAGTTCCCGTAAATGTGACCGTATAGATTGTCTTACCCGGCGTGGATTTGCTGATTGTTCCCGTATATTCTGCACTTCCAGTATATCCTGTCACGACGTTTTTGTACCCTGTCCCGATGTATGTCGCAACGCCTGTGTAACTGTCGGGGAGTTCGTCGCCGTCGATATATACCGCAGAATTTGTGCGCCATATGAGATTACTCAACGTCAGCACCCGCCCATATTTGTCTGAAATGGACTTCGGAATATATGAACTGTCATTCATTGATAAATTATCGTAAGTCCGTGTCTCCGTAAGAGTGAACGGTACTGTCTTTGTGCCGGAAATCGAGGCTTTGACAGAACTTTCGACGAGTATCAGAGTGCCGGAGTAACCGTCACCTGAAGTGTACGGTATGCTTTTGGCGAGAACGCCGATAACCGCCTGAACATTGTCAGTATCTGGAACAAGAGTGATGGTTTGTGTGTATTCCCGCGTTTTTGTGTCAGTTGTTTCTTGTTTTGTAATGTCTGCGAAAATATAATCCCAACCGTCCGATTCAAAGCCGTCTCGTGAAATGTTGTCGGGATTTTCTTTTTCTGATAACTTATATGTCCTGATGATTTTTCTTGTGCTATTTTCTTTGATTTCCTGCGTATTATCGGGAATAAGCGCAGGTATCGGCGGTACAGTTATTGTCGGTATCATAGTTATAGATGCAGTTGTCGTTTCATTTTGGGTTGTCGTCACTTCTTTTGTTGTCGTCGATTCCGATGTAATTGGTTGTGTGGCAAACGGATTAATAGGCGCAATAATCGGTTCTGGCGTATATATAACGCCATTTTCTCATGCGAATTTCTATTTGTATTATTTCCCATATGGTTCTGCCCCTTTCTGTGCAAAAAAATAAGACTGCCCCATTTTATGCGGGTAGTCTTATCGCTCTGCCTATTTACTTTATGTTGTTTTCTTATTTTTTAATTGTCTTTTTTGCAATTTTTTTATCATGGCAATATCAAGCTCAGTATATTTTGCAATTTTTTCAATGGGTTCGTTATCTTCTATCATTTTTATTGCCATCTTTTCTGCTGTTTCTTTTACTTTAATTTCTACTTCTTCATTAACAAGCTCTGCCAATGCTCCGTTCATTCGGATCGCCTCCCATATTTTCTTGAATTCTTCTTTGCTTAAGTATGCGTCGGCAAATGCCACAGCCGACGCTTCGCATAATTTCCTTTTCGCCTCGTCTTCTATCGTTTTTGCCATTTCAACTGTCTTTTCTGCCAGTTCTGCCCGCGCTATTTCGTTTTTCATCAGCGGCAGAAATATCAGATTTAACATATCTGTATTCGTTAATTCCTGTTTGCTTTGTAATTTTGCCTCCAATTCTTTATATACGGTGTCTCCGTCATATTCGCACATCATTATATTTATCGGTTCATATGTCAGCGAGCCGAGCCTCAGACTTGCGTCCGCTTTTTTCACGTCTGCGGAATATACTATGATTGTCGTGATTTCCCGCTTGTCTCTGTCATATATGCGAGTATCATACCTCGCGAATCGCGGCAATACTGTTTTGTTGAATGTCGTTTGAAATTCAAAGTGTACACATTTGCCATCCTCTAACAAAAATATAAAATCCGCTCTTGTCTCTTTAATTTCTAAGCCCGGTAATTCGACGTTTATCGGTTCCTTAACTTTTGCCGTTTTTATGCCGAAATATTCAAGTGTCGTATCCTTGAACAGTGCGCTTGTGTATTTTTGCAGCACATCCTTGAAATGTGGCGTAACTTCATTTTTCAATTCTATCACCTGACCTTGATATTATTATATCATATTCCGAGAAAAAATTCAACAATTATTTTGGGGTTATTTTTCTACGAAAAATAGCCTATAATTAAACTTCTGAGAAAAAACAAGTTCTGCGTCTCATGCGAATTTCTATTTGCATTATTTTCCATATTGTTCTGTTCCTTTCTGTGCAAAAAAATAAGGACTACCTATTTTGTGTAGGCAGTCCTGTGATTTGCGTATTATTTTAATTTTAATGGTTTCTTTATATTGTTAATCTCTTTTTCTGTCAATTTTGTATATTTTTTTATCTCTTCCATCGGTTTTTTATCTAACAACATCTCTTTTGCCATTTCAATTTTTGTTTCTTTTTCAACTTTTACTGTAACTTTTTCTGTTGTTTCTTTCTCAACTTTTTTTGTGTTTTCATTTACAGCATCTTCAATAAGCATTGTAGCCAAATCGGTCATTTTCAACACCTCCAATATTTGGTTTAAATCAGTTTCATTTAAATATTTTTGCGAAAACATAAATGCCGCTGCCGTACATATATCGCGCTTACGCCGGTCCGGTATCGTCTGCGCCATTTTTATTGATTGTTTTGTCAGGGCGACTCTTGATAATCCCTTTTTCTCCCACTTCATCAGCGGCAAAAAGATAAGATTAAGCATATCGTTGTCAGTTATATCATTCCCACTTTTTAATTTGGTTTCTAATGTTTTGTATACAGCATTTCCGTCATAATTATACATCATAATATTTATCGGAGTATATACGAGAGACCCTATATGGAGATTGTTATCTATTTTTCGCACATCTGACGAATATATTATAATTGTCTGTATTTTTCTTTTATCTCTGTGATATACCTGTAAATCATACATCGCGAACCGTGCCAAGTCGTCTTCGCTATATGAACTCTGAAACTCAAAATGTTCGTATGAATCATCTTCCAATAAAAGTAGAGTGTCCATGCTCAGGTCTTTTATTTCAATCAATTAACGCCTCAGCAGGAGGAAGACAGACTAAATAGACACGAAAATTCGAGATAAATATTAACCAATATTATTTTAAAGGCGAGGATTTAATATCATATGAATAAAATTATAAAATTTATAAGGAAGTTAAACAAAATAATTATTTCAGCGTTCATAACGTTGATAATATTTTCGTCAAATACAGCATTGGCGGCAGATACAATAGAAAGCTCAAGACTCGGAACAGGGCTGAAAAATCTGCTGACAGATGCGTCGAATTATATGCTGATGATAGTGCCGATTTTGTCGGTTGCGATAGTGGCGTATTTTTTCGTTCGCAAAGCGGCAAGCGACGAAATGGATCATAAGCGGTGGCAGTCGCGTATAAATACTGCCATTATATGCGGCATATGCGCCGAAGTTGCTTCCGCTATCATTAACTTAGTCTCGGGTTATTTTCAATAAAATAAAATTTTACAAATAGAGGGGTAAAAAAATTGGAATGGATATTAGTAGGTCTCATCGTAGCAATTATCACAGGCAGTCAGTTTATCGTGGACATAATGCTGAAAGACCTTGTGCCTATGTCGTTTTACGCTGAAAAATACATGGCAACATCACTTACAATGTTACATACAATTAATTTTGCAGGATTATATAATCTGTTCTTCGGTTTCGGAGTATCGCTGATTGTGCTGAAATTTCTGAAACGCGGATTCGATATTTACGTCGGCTGGGACATGGGCGACCCAGACACAGATCCGTTCGGGCTTGTCGTGAATTTCCTCAGGGCTATGGTGATGGCAGTGTGTTTCCCGATTTTATACGACGCGCTTGTTTCCGTAGCTTCGCAGTTAATCGACCAAACTCTTACCGTAATCGACCAGCTGACAAATCAACAGAATATAATAGATATAATCGTAAACGCAATCTCAAACAGTATATTCATGGCACTGTCGGGGCTGATTATGGTGATTATTTATATAATTCTGTGGTTTCAGTTTATGATGAGGGGTATAGAAATGCTCGTAATGCGTATAGGAATGCCGATAGTCTGCACCGGGTTGATAGACAGCGACAAGGGGATTTTCGTACCGTATATGAAAAAGTTTTTCATGAACGCGGCTACGGTACTGGTGCAGATAACACTTGTGAAATTATCGTTGACAGTGCTGATAATGGGCAATGCGTTCTACGGACTGGCGATGGCGTTTGTGGCGATGCGGACGCCCAAGTTTCTACAGGAGTTTATGCTGTTGAACGGCGGAGCGGGCGGCAGTATCGTCAACACGGTATATCATACGTCGCGGCTTGTACAAATGGCAAAAAGTGCGATGAAATCAGCGAAATGAGGTGACAGGTATGCAATATGTGGACGATATATCAAATGTGGTGCTGATTCTCATTCGTGTCGGCGTGGTTTTCAGGGTTATATACTGTCTGTTGCGATTGATAGCCGCAGAAGACGAAGCGGCGCAGTTTCGCAGACGGTTCAGAAACGCGATTGCGTTTGAAGTAGTCGCAGAGCTTATCTTTGTTCTCAAAGGCTTGATTATAGGCTATTTTTCGTAGAAAAATAAATTTAAGATTATATGTTGAATTTTTTTGCAGAGTATGATATAATATTTATAAAATTTCGATAGATATAAAGAGGGCGAAAATATTGAAAAAATTTGAATATAATACATATGAAGACCAATTTATAGAACTTGAGTCATTCTCAGAATGGTTATCTGAACTTGAAAAAATTCATAATAGCCAAGTAGAAAATTTTATTATAGATATTAATAGAATTAATAAATTCAAAAAAAGATTGTTTGACACTCTTAAATTTATCAGGAATGCTGACCCTGATGTATACATTCATTGCGTAGGGCTTGACGGACTTAATCATATAGTAGAGAAAAAAGGCGAGATTCAGGTTGTTACAACCGAGAATTGTATAAAGAATATAAAATATTTTGTTGAGTTAATAAAATATTCGTCATATGTAGCTTTCCTTCCTGATGAAGAAGATAAAATAAAAATATTTATCGGATTTTATGATGTATTGAAAGGGTGATATGAAACTGTGGATATAGAAATATCCAGAAAGATAAAAGATATAATACAGAAATACGCGAGCGGTTTATTTAAAAACTCTATGCTTGAATATTTCGGCATAAAATCGGCGCGCGTAAAAGAATTGATAAATGTCGATATACAGTTGATAAAGACCCGCGCCGCGCACACTCGTGATTTTAATCGTGAGTTCGCGGCGTAAACCTGCAAAAAGAACTTGACAAACCTCTATGATTATGATATAATATTAATAGAGGTGATAACATATGTCAAATATATATAAAGGCAGAGGCTACGTATATTGTATAGAATATCATATAGTATGGTGCGTAAAATACCGTCATAGTGTAATAACATCTGCCATAGAAAAACGGTTGCATGAGATACTTCGTCAGATAGCTAAAGACAATAACTTTAATATATTAGAGATAAACGGAGAAGCCGACCACATACATTTGTTAGTGGAGTGTTCGCCGCAACATTTTATTCCCGACGTGATGAAAGCGTTAAAAGGAGTAAGCGCAAGACTGCTGATGAAAGAGTTCGGAGACGAACTTAGAAAAAAGTTGTGGGGCGGACATCTGTGGAATCCATCGTATTTTATCGCTACATTGAGCGAAAATACCGAAAGTCAGATAAAAGAGTATATAGAACGACAGAAAGACGATGCAGAAGATGTATAAGGCGTATAAATATCGGATATATCCTGACGAAGAACAAAAAATTCAGTTGTCAAAAACATTCGGATGTTGCCGGTTTGTGAATAATTATTATCTTTCCAAAAGGATAGAATTATATAAAACGGACGGAACAACCCTGAATTACAATCAATGCAGTAAAGACTTGACCGAGTTAAAGCAAATAAAAGAATGGCTGAAAGAAGTCGATAAATTCGCGTTGCAGAACTCGCTTAAAGATTTAGACAAAGCGTATCAGAATTTTTCAGAGAAATTAAGAAAGGCAATAAAAATCAAGGTTTTCCGAAATTCAAAAGTAAATATAACAGTTATCAGAGTTACACGACTAATTTTACAAATGGTAATATAAAAGCTGCGTTTGAGAAAAATCAAATCAAATTGCCGAAACTAACTCCGATAAAATCTGTACTGCATAGAACATTTGACGGTCAAATAAAATCCGCAACGATTAGCAGGACATGTTCAGATAAATATTACATCAGCGTGTTGGTCGAAGAAGAAATCAATACTTTACCCAAAAATGATACAATAATCGGAATAGATTTAGGGCTCAAAGAGTTTGCTATAACATCAAACGGTCAAAAATACGAAAATCCGCGAACGCTGAAAAAATATGAGAAGCAGTACAAAAGAGCGCAGAGACGGTTGAGCCGGAAGCAAAAGAAAAGTTCAAACCGAAACAAGCAGCGTAAGAAACTGGCTAAAATCCATGAAAAGATAGCAAATATCAGAAAAGACTATTTACATAAACTGTCCCGTGAGATAGTAAACGAAAACCAAGTTATTATCAGCGAGGACTTAAATGTGAAAGGTATGATAAAGAATCACAAATTAGCTCAGGCAATAGCCGATGTAAGCTGGTCGGAGTTCACACAGTATCTTTCATATAAATCAGAATGGTATGGACGCACATATTATAAAATCGACCCGTTTTATCCAAGTAGTCAGTTGTGTCATATTTGTGGTTATAAAAACGCCGAAACCAAAAATTTAAATGTCAGGGAGTGGATTTGTCCGAAATGCGGTGCTAAACATGACAGAGACATAAACGCCGCCAAAAATATTTTGGCTAAAGGTTTAGAAGATATAGGTTAAAAATTTAATCATAGTACGGCAGGAACTGTCGGATTTTAAGTCTGTGGAGATAGAGGTTACGAAATCGTTGAAGCAGAAACTTTCCGGTGCGAACCGGAAGCCCGCGACTTTAGTCGTGTGGTTGTTCACTATTAACACACTGTGAAAATATATCTTCGATGTCGCCGTTACGCGAACGATTATCATTTGTAAAATTCTGTCTTTTAGACAAATTCGGTGGCTTTTCATTTTCTTCTTGATTTTTGTTTTCTTCCGGTGATTTCATTTGCTGTTGAAATTCAGTTTTCTTCCTATTTATTATATCATTCCAAATGCCCCATAATTTTATCGGCTCGGATTTACGTACTTCACGTTCTTTCTCGCGTGTTTCGCGGACTATTCTGTTGTGTTCTTTATCGCCGAGACCTAAATCCGCATTGAACTGCCACATTGATAAATCAGGTAGTCGCGTAATTGCGGGGAATCTGCCCGAATACATCACAAGCGTATGTGGGCGTTCAATCCGCATAATCTCATCTTCCGTCAATAACGGACGCGATATAAGATTCATGGAACTGGACGAATTTGAACTCGCGCCGCTTAATGAACTCGACCGCGAATAACTTGACGTTGTGTAATGGCCCAATCTTTTGGAAATTTTTGATGCCGTTCCGTCGTCCGTTGTTTTCAGATACGCCCAACAATGACAGTTATCAGCGATAGTCTGCGCACTCTCTCGACCGTACTTCTCCTCGATTTGAGCCAGGCTCTGCACGAATAGGTTAAAACGAATGCCGCGACCGCCGCCCACCGTTAGCATTGTGGTAAAATCGGATATCACAGTAAAATTGCCGAATTCGTCTAAAATAAAGTTCACACGATTTTTTAGTCTGCCGCCGCGTTTATCTGCGTTATCAATCAGAGCGGCGTACTGCTGTTTCACGAACATAGACGCAACGCTGTAAAATGTTGTCTTTTCGTCGGGGAGAATTATAAAGACAGCCTGTTTTTTATTCCCCGTTTCTGATAAAATAAAATCGCTTGTATTAGTCATAGAGTATATATTTTGATTTATAAAGAGTTGCAGAGTTGACAGCGCAGAGGCATAGAAACTGCCGCGAGTACGGTTCGGAGCGATTTTCGCCACGCCGAAGATACCTTTGGCGAGGTGTTCATCGGGCAGATTTGCGATATAATCATTCAAAAGTATGGTACTTTCATATTTTCCCGGCTCGGTTTCTATAAACTGCTCCTGACACATATTGAGAATAAAATGATATACATTTGTGAGATTTTGTAGTTCTGGTTTATCTTTGTTGTCGCAAACGACAGCGGCAATCGCACCCGAAATAACCGCGGCTTCACCGTGCGACCACAGCGGATCTGAGTATTTCGGTTTCGGTACAAGCGACCATGTTATGTCCTGAATCAAGTCGCCCGCGCTCGTGAAATCTTTACGATTTACTGCGTCGATAATCAGCTGTAAAAAATTATACCGCTGTGATTTGAGCGGTTGTTTAAAGTCCAAAAGTATAACGTCGTAGCCGAGATTTTTCAAGTAAAGAGTACAATAATCCGCGAGTTCTCCTTTCGGATCGCTAATTATAATGCTTTCGCCTGAAAGCGCGGTAAACGCTATGGTTTGTATTACCATGCACCGTGTTTTGCCGCTTCTCGTCGTACCGATTACCAGACTGTGAACGTCGTCTGACAAATAATAGATTTTTTCCGTTTTACCATGTTTCTCATATCCGACCACCAAGCCGCCGGAAGACTTATTTTCTATGTTTATAAATGTGCAGATTTTATTATATACCATGCTAAAAAATCCACTAACAACAGATAAAATTTTGAATATTCGCGTTTTACGCCATTTACGTGAGATTGCTTTTCCCGCGTCGGACATTTTTCCCGAAAATTTTCTATACATTTTTTTGATTTTAACTATCGGCGTCATTCCAAGAAATAATTTTTTTATGTCAATCTTTTTTATTTTTGGTTCAATAAACGGTTTATCTTTTACATCAACTCTGTAATGCGAAAAAGTCTGCGAATATTCGGATTTTTTAAGCCATCTCGCCGTACCGTGCTGTCCCTGTCCGATTGTTGTCGGCGTTCTGATGTTGTTTGTAATTTCAGTCGTGTCACTCTCAAATGTATCACGCTTTTTTATCAGGAATATTGCGGAAATTCCCGTTGTAATCAGAATTTCTATGTATAACATTAATTGCCGGAATTTTTCGTCTGTTTTTAAAATTTCTATGGACTCATCAATATTAAAGTTGTTCAAATCCAGCGTATTTCCAGCTAAAATTGTATTTATGCACCACGAAAAAAATAAGCCGACAGGCAAACCTATCAGCAGTAATGCGATAAATATTAATATTTTTGCTCTAATCTTCAAATATGACTCACCTCCCCTCTGTGCAAAAAAGGCACAGTCGTTAAAAACAACCATGTCTTATAGAATTTTTGTTTAGTTAATATTTGTTATTACGAAATTACGTTATTTTACTCCGAAGAATGTTATGCTTATTATGAGCGGGTTTATATTTTTTGCGTTAAATAAAGCTCGTAGTGAAAATTCCGTTTTATCCCATTGTATTTTTCGGCTAATTGCGTCAATTCTTCTTGACACGCCTGTTTTTCCGCATCTGTTATATCTAAGCCGCTCCCTCCCGACATATATGTATAATACCCGTCGGCTGTAAAGTTGTTTTCTTTATAAAAGTGCATGACTTCCGGTTTCGAGAATAAACCGCTCCCGGCAATGTTAGATGTAATAGATTCCATGCGCGGCGGATAATTTTCTTCCGGCATACATGATACCTGACCGCTGTATTTATCTATAATAGCCCAAAGTTCCCTGTCTAAATCAACATCGAGGCAGAAAAGGTTTAAATTCCAAAATGGGGCTAAATATCCGCCTTTTTTCAATGTGTTCGCACATTTTTCAAAACCAATCGGCTGTGAAACCCAATGCCACGCCTGCGCAGAAATAACCGCGTCAAAATATTCGGGCGGTTCGGCGTAATCCTCAAACCGCGAAGCAATAAATTCTATACTTTTGTCTTTTAATTTTGTTTTTGCTCTCTCAATCATGTTAATACCGGGTTCAATACATACTATCTCGAACCCCAAGTCCGCAAATTGTACGGTGGCTCTGCCGGTTCCCGAACCTATTTCAAGCAATTTTGAACCGGCAGTCAAATTTACTTTACTTATAATTATATTTATAAGTTCCTCTGGGTAATCCGGCTTGTTATCATAAGTTTTTACCCCTCCATTAAATCCGTGAACTGCTTCCTGCCTCTCGCTTTCTGTTCTCATGTTCAAATCCATATTTCTTTTTTCCTAAACTTCAATTAATTTTCTCTTTTACAAATTCATTAATTTTTTCACTGTCTTGAATAGCTGAAAGCGCAAGATTTTCAGTAATCTGTATTTCAAAGGGGTATCGCGGCTGTGAACTGTAATCGTTCAAATCAATACATTCGTCAGCTATTTCGGCAAATGAACTTCCGATTTTTTCGCACTCCGCCCTCAAAAGAATTAAATCATGCGTCTTTGCAGGTTTTATCTTTGAATTAATAAGATAGGCTTTTAATATTTTTTCAGCGGATTGCTGGCAATGATAACAAATCGTTTCTAAAGATAACAATTTCAGCGTATCATATAAATGTTTCGCAATTATTAAATCCGTATCTGAAAACTTAATCCATTCAGCAACCAAACTATCCATGCAGCTTTACTCCTGTTTCCTTAACTTCATTCTCAATCGAATAAAAATAATCTTTGCGCCTGTTAAATTTACTTTGCGTTCCCACTAACATGTCAATGCCCCTTGTTCGTCTGGATATTCTTCTGTTTATTGCACGTGAAGCTTCCAACTCGTGCATACCGATTTCATCAGGGATAACGACATAAAAATCATAATCACTGTCGTCTCGCTCGGTTCCTTTGGCAAAAGAGCCAAATAGATATATCTCCGATGCAGGAACGCTTGACAATATGCTGTTTACGATTTCGTTTATTTCTACACGTTGTGTTTCGTTCATGCAATCCCCCTCTGTACTAAATATCCAAGGTCGTCATAAAGCAATATCCCTTTTGTCTCAACCTCCCGCTGTAATGTCGCCTTTTGCGTATCAGCCTCAAACGTCGAATCCCAGTCAACTATAACAATATCACTTTCTTCGTCGGGTGTTCCGTAGGCGTATGAGCCAAAAAGATAAATTTTTCTGACTTCTTTAAAAGAGAATATAAAATTTATATACCGCGCTACTTCGTTTTTTACCTTATCAGGCATAGTTTTTAATATTTCAGCCACCAGCCTCCCTGTGCGATATATTTATATTATACCATAAAATATTTTACATTACAAGAATTTTATTTGTGAATTTTATAAAAATTACACCTCCCAATCGTAACCGCTTGTATTTTCGTACATGATTGTGCGCTCTTTTTTCGCTTGCTTCGACAGCTCCGTAATACGCGACGCATACGATATTTTATTTTCATCAGCTTGGCATACACGCGATAAAACGCCGAATATTTCGGTGATAAGATTTTCGGCGGCTTGCCGTTTATATATATCTTGTTTGTGCTGATAATCTTTTTCCTGTTCCAGTTTATTAAAATAAATAAAGAACAGGAAGATTATCAGATTTTCGTTAATTTTATTATTGACAATATCATAGAATTATGATAAAATAAAGATAATATATTGATAAATAAGGAGCATGATTATGATACAAATACGACCAGTTTCCGATTTGCGGAACAAATTCACAGAAATCGAACGCGCCGTTTCAAGCGGCGAACCCGTATATCTCACTAAAAACGGTTACGGCTCTATGGTAGTAATGAGCCTTGAAAAATACGCCGAAATTACAGACGATATAGAGATAAAATTAGACGAGGCGGATAGAATTGCCGAACAATCCGATTCACGCCTCACTCACGAAGATGTTTTTGCGAAAGTACGGGGCAAAATCCATGAATAAGAAAAAATATACTCTGCGATATTTACCTCTGTTTGGAAAAGATTTGACAGAAGCAGTGAATTATATCGCCGTTACCCTGCAAGACCCGATTACGGCAGAGCGGCTTGTAGATGAAGTAGAGGCGTCGATAGAAAAGCGTCTCGAAATGCCGAAAGCATTTGCGCCGTATCCGTCAACAAAACCTCGAAAATATCCATATTACCGAATAAACGTGAGAAATTATGCGGTCTTTTATGTGGTAATTGGCAACGTAATGGAAGTTCGGCGGTTTTTATACAGTAAACGTAATATTGATGAGTTGCTCTAACTTTCCCAATCGTAACCGCTTGTATTTTCATACATGATGGCGCGTTCTTTTTTCGCCTGCTTAGACAGTTCCGAAATATGCGACGCATACGACAATTTATTATCTTCGGTTTGGCAAACACGCGATAAAACGCTAAATATTTCGGTGATAAGATTTTCGGCGGTTTGACGTTTATATATATCCTGCTTATGCTGATAATCTTTTTCCTGTTCCAATTTATTAAAATTCTTCACTGCTTTTAAAACAACATTGCCAAGCCGTTTCATCATATCATCTTCCGCATTTTTACGCGCTTCTGCGTGTCTTTCAGGCTTATCAGAATAAAATTCCGACAGTTCCTCCGCCGCATTTGCGTAATTAGTATATTCGCGCCGGCAATCTTCGTTTTTCGATAATATCATTTTTATAAAATCTATTATCTCTGACTTCGTTTTGGGTAGCATAAACTTAAAATCAAGCCGTCCGTCGCGGGGGATATTATTGCGGAGTTTCAGAAAGTCCTGTGCAATTTCGCGCATATCCGCCGCTTTGAATCTGTTGTAAATCAATTTACCGTGCGAAAAATCCTCATTGAGTTTTAACCGCTCAACTGCTTCGCCGTATTCTTTCGCAGTCATGTTCGCGAAATTGTCGATAAAATCGGTGAAAAAGTCGCTCAACTCCTTATATGTGGCATTTCGCGCCATATTTTTCGCAGTCTTTATAACGTCCATTTCGTCAGCAAAAACGTATTTTGTCAAGTCGATTCGTATATCATTCGCGATTTTCCAGTGAACATACGGCTGTTTCTTGACTTTCTGCTCTTTGTCCCAGAACAGAATATGGCAGTGCGGGTGATTTTGTTCGAGATGAACAGCGGCGGCGTATTCCAACGCGCTTGGCGATAATCCAATTTTACGGCATATATCGGGTATTTTTGCTTGAATTAATTCGCGCCATTTCTGTGATTTATCATAACCGAGACGAATACCGTCTGCTTCTGTCAGTGATATTATAGCCTTGTACATAATTGCGCCGCTTTTCGTCATTCTATTGGCGTATGCGCTCATATCTTTGATACTTTCGGTTTTTTCGCATTTTTGTCCGTTTACTTCGCCGAATAATCCGTGATTCATACCCGCGTTCCGTTCTGCACCCGCGCGCTGTCCGATATATTCCATGTGACTGCCGTTGTACGGCGCGTCCCGCGAGCGCGGACCCACAACTCTAAGTTTGAACATTACTCCTGACATTTTTTATCAAGTGTCGCCGTAAGACCCCTGAATTTATTCATGGGGATTTGTTGAATTTCTGCTTGCGCGAAATTCAACTTGGCGACAAACCTCCTAAATTTGAACTTTTTTAAATTTTTAATAAAACGCTTGTATTATATACCAAAATATGATATAATACATATATGGAATATAAAAGTAATAATAATATTGTCTATTCGTGTAAATACCATGTTGTATGGTGTCCTAAATACCGGCGTAAAGTGCTTGTTGACAAAATATCCGAGCGGCTTGAGGAGCTGATAAAAGAGAAGTGTTCGGAAATAAGAGCCGATATAATCGAAATGGAGATACAGCCAGACCATGTGCATTTGCTGATTGAAATAGACCCGCAGTATGGCATACACAAAGCCATAAAATTAATCAAAGGGTATTCGTCGTACATTCTGCGTAAAGAATTTAAAGAACTCACTACGAAATTGCCTACCTTATGGACTAACAGCTATTTTGTTGCCACGGTCGGCGGTTCGCAGAATTTCGGCGACGCCGAAATTAAGTCTGTGATAAAACAGTATATAGAGAACCAAAAGCGGTCACAAAGAGAGGAATAGCATATGGAGAAGTGTTATAAATTCAGAATATACCCTAACGCCGAACAAGAAATACTCATACAAAAAATATTCGGCTGTTGTCGGTTTGTGTTCAATCGCTATCTGGGGAAACGAATCGAGATATACAAAACTGATAAATCCACGTTTAACTATAACGATTGTTCGGCAGATATGACGCTTTTGAAAAAAGAATTGGAATGGCTGAAAGAAGTTGACAGTAAAGCGTTGCAGTCATCGCTCAAAGACTTAGAGGCGGCGTATCAGAGCTTTTTCAGGCGTGTAAAACGTGGTGACAAGCCCGGATTTCCAAAATTCAAAAGTAAACGCGACAGCAGAAAATCGTATAACAGCAAGACAGTCGGTAAAAATATTGAAGTTTTAGAAAAATCAATCAAATTTCCGAAACTCGGATTAATTGATTGTCGCGTATCAAAACAAGTTGAGGGTCGAATAATATCCGCAACGCTCTCACAAAATCCGAGCGGGAAATATTTTGTGTCTGTCTGCTGTACTGATGTTGAAATTGAACAATTTGCCAAAACAGGAGCGGTTGCAGGTATCGACGTTGGCATAAAAGATTTTGCGATAACATCGGACGGGGATAAATTTGATAACCCGAAATACCTTGCTAAGTCCGAAAAGAAACTCGTCAGAGAGCAAAGGCGGCTGTCCCGAAAACCAAAGGGCAGTCAAAACCGCAATAGGTCAAGAGTTAAAGTCGCAAGAATCCACGAAAAAATCACAAACCAAAGAAATGATTTCCTGCATAAGACTACAACAAATTTAGTTAAAGATTACGATGTAATAAGCGTCGAGAGCCTGAAAATCAAGAACATGGTGAAAAATCATAAATTGGCTAAGTAATCAGCGACGTTTCATGGGGTGAGTTTGTCCGGCAGTTAGAGTACAAATGCGAGTGGTATGGAAAAACGCTTGTTAAAATCCCGACGTTTTTTGCCAGCAGTCAGACTTGTCATGTATGCGGATATAAAAACTCTGATGTAAAAGATTTGAAAGTGCGTTCGTGGGTATGTCCCGAATGTGGAGCTAAACATGACAGGGATATAAACGCCGCTAAAAATATTTTGAATAAGGGTATTGAACTATTAGCTTAAAAATACACACGATAGGGCGGGACACGTCCGAATTTTGAACATGCCGAAAAATCGAGAAAAACTTTGTTTTTCGGATTTTTCGAGCAAGTTCAAATACGCTTAGGGAGTCCATGTAAGACTGGGTATTAAGCCAGCGACGGACGTTGAACTAAGAATCCCCCGCCTTTAGGCGTGTGGGAGTGTCAATCACTTTTGTTTTTATCATCGTTTTTTAAAATATGATATGCGTTTGCTCGCGATTCTCGCATCATCTGGTCGTAAGTGCGCGTTTCTAACGGCTCATATCCCTGTTTGTCTGTTCGCGGAACAAGTGCGTGAATAAGTTTGGACGTAAACTGACATAATGTTATATCGAACATACCCACTTTTGTCAGAAGACTTATTATCCGCTCCATTCGCGGCGCTATCACGGCTTCGATTCCCTCACGCATTTGCTCGCGGAAAATATCCATTCCGTCAATCGCTCCATTTATAGCAAGTTGTTTGAATATCATTTCGCGTACCATTTCAGAAATGGGTCTGTGCGCTTCCGAAGCCGCCGATTCTAATTTTTTATAATCCTCTATGTTCAATCTTATTGTAATTCTTTTTATGTTGTTTTCTGTCGTTTCTATATTGCATCGCCTCCGTTTTTACATTTTTTGGCTGTCTGACGATTAGCTGACAAAAAGCAGATTTGTCTGCCACATTTTCATTAAGAATTCGGCTTAAAATGGACTGTTGCGGGCTTTGCCCGCAAGCCGTGACTGACGTCTATTCCTGCACTCCTAACGTCCATCGTCGGAATACCGCGCTTTTCGTCTTGTTTAACTCCGAAAAGACATATTTTTCACCTCGTTTTCCTCCGATATTTTGCGGATTTCCTCGTTTACGTCGTCATCAAATTCGCTTAAATCTCTTGAATTGAAATGATGATTGAAAATTATAAACAATGATATTAAAATTATTAAAAGTATAACAATCATTTTGAATTTAACCCCCTTGCTTTTTATATATTTTTTTGATACAATTATAATTAAATACTGACCCTCTAATTATTATCCGACTTCTAATTCATCTTCGTAATCGTCGGCTTCTTTGATAAAAACAGGTTTCTTAAAATCATCGTTCTCGCTCGTTTTGCCATCGCTTTCTTCGTTTTCTTCTTCGTCATCCGTCATTACAATATCAGTATCATTACTTCTGTCAATATCCAGTTCCATATTAACTTGCGTCAATTCCGATAATGCAGATTGTAATTCTGTTTCCTGTTCAAACGGGCGTGATAACTGCAACTTCGACGCTTCAAATTGATTCTGTACGGTTTCCAATCCCCGAGTTTTTTCAGATAATACTTTCTCTAAAGTCTTAATGCAATTTTCTATTCTCTCCATGCTTCCGACGCTGCTTGATGAAAGCTCTACAGAATGGGACATAGTGCCTTTAAGCCATACTTTAGGCGATTCACCGATGTATTCCATTTCCTGCGGTATTATTTCGAAGCCCCTGTATATTCCGGCAACTTTATCATTGTATTGATTGGAGCTTATCATTTTCAATAATAACTCGCCCGCTTCTTTGCGCTCGGAGTATATATGCTGCCCGATTGTTATCTGAAAATCTGCAAGAGGATTTTTGTCGCGAATTGATATATTCGCTTCGACTTTCGCGATTGTTTCTGTGAAATTGGCGATTTCCTGCGGGTATTTTTTCAGCGCATCATTTTCCAAACTATATTTGCTCGCCCGGTACTGCGCTTCTAAAATCTGTAGCCGTTGGACTTCTATATCAAGCTCCATTTTGCGTTTTATTTTCGGATTTCCGGTAGCAATAGCCTTGACTTCCGCATAATTCAAAACTGTCTCGTCGATGTCCTCCATTTCACGAGAGGGACTCTTCCCGCTCATAACCTGACTTATGAACTTCTGCTTGCTCTCCACAATCTGCCACAAATAGCTGTCGAAGCTGTTTTTTGTGACATATTGATATATCTGCACTTCGGGGTTTGTGTTGCCTTGACGTACTATACGACCATTTCGTTGTTCGAGGTCTGACGGTCGATACGGGCAATCAAGATGGTGCAAGGCTATGAGTTTTGTTTGGGCGTTGGTTCCGCTACCCATCTTCTGCGTAGAACCGAGTAAAATCCGTACTTCTCCGCGACGCACCTGCGCGAATAATTTTTCTTTCTTCTCGTCCGTATCAGCATCGTGTATATAAGCTATTTCCTTTTCGGGTATTCCATTATTTAAGAGTTTTTCTTTTATATCGTCGTACACATTCGTAAACTGTTTTTGGTCTATGACGAATCTGCCGTCAGCTTCTGCCATTTCAAAAGGCTTATCTTTACCATCGGGCGTGGATATGTCGCAAAAAATCATTTGCGTTGACTTCTGCGCTTTTGTCTCCTCGTAGATGTCGAAAACTTTTCTTACGCAGGAGTTAACTTTACTGTCGGAGTAATCTTCTGCGTCAGGATATATGCACCGCATGTCAAGTGCGGCTTTACGTCCGTCAGCCGTCACTTTCAGCATATTGTCTTTTTCGGGCGACACTAATCTTTGCTGAATTGCTTCCGACCGTTTTACCAAGAGTTGCGTATATTCGCGCAGTTCGGGAGAGGGGTCAACCGCTACGACGATAGGTTTGCCGGTTGCGACTTCGGGTACAGGGAGCTTTAACATATCAGCCTTTTGAATGTCGGCGACTTTGCCGAAAAGCCCCATAAGCTCAGGCAAATTTACGAATTTAGCGAAACGTTCGCGCACTTTGTATTTCTGACCGCTCGGCGCAAGTTCCAGAGCCGACACGACTTCGCCGAAATCAGCCGCCCAGTTGTCGAAATGCTGTAAGCCGTGTTTCACTAACTCTTTTCTCTGTAAATACGATTGTAACTAACTCTTTTCTCTGTAAATACGATTGTACCGTATATAATTCTACTATTGAATTCGAGACAGGAGTACCAGTAGCGAAAACAACGCCTCTTTCGGAATTGTTTATTTCGTTTATATATTCACACTTCAAATCCATATCGGTAGATCTTTTTGCCCGCGCCTTAGATAGCCCCGTAACATTGCTCATCTGTGAAAATATGAATTTATTTTTGTACGCCTGACTTTCGTCCACAAACAGGTTATCTATACCGAGTTCCTCAAAACTGACGAGGTCGTCTTTCGGACTTTCTTGCAAACGTTTTAGCTCAAACTCAAGGTTTTTCAGCGTTTTCTGTAATCCTTTTACGGATATATCGCGCTTGTCGCGTTTGCTGACTTCCATAATTGCCGACTCAATTTCGTCAATATCTTTTTTCAGGCGATTTTCCTGACTCTCGCGTGAAATGGGGACGCGCTCGAAACTTGAATGTCCGATTATTACGGCGTCCCACTCACCAGTCGCAATACGTGCGCAGAATCTCTTGCGGTTTTCTTTCTGAAAATCCTTTTTGGTCGCCGCCAAGATATTTGCAGTCGGATATAACCTCTGAAATTCATTCGCCCATTGCCCGACGAGGTGGTTGGGGACGACAAAGCATGATTTTTTGGCGATACCAAGCCGTTTCAGCTCCATTGCGGCGGCTGCCATCGTGTAGGTTTTTCCAGCTCCGACTACGTGAGCCAGCAGAGCGTTACCGCCGTAAATTATGCGGGCAACGGCGTTTTTCTGATGGTCGCGGAGCTTGATTTCATGCGACATACCGGGGAATGTGAGGTGCGAACCGTCATATACCCGTTGACGCTCTGAGTTGAATAAATTATTATATACTGCGCATAATCTCTCGCGGCGTTCAGGGTCATCAAATATCCAGCGTTTGAATTCCTGCTTCATTAGCGACTGCTTTTCACGGATTGCGACGGTTTCTTTATGGTTGAAAACATGCCGTTTTACGCCGTCTTTATCAATGAGCATATCATATATCTTTGCGTTCTTCTGATTTAGTGTAACCTCGAAAAGCGCGTAAGCATCCATCCGCGAAGTGCCGTAAGTGCGCGTAGCTTCGATAGAATCACGGCGATTGTATGGCTTTTCGACTTTCCACGTGTTAGCTTGCGATATATAATGCAATTTTAAATTATTTTGCCAATGGCTCGGCACATTTAACTTTTCAAGCAGAAACTGACGATAATACGCAGTATCTATCCAATGTGCGCCAATTCTCGCGGTTATTTCGTGAGCTTCCAACAGAGTGGGCTGCACTTTTTTCAGGGCTTCTACATTTATCCCGTAAAACGGATTATCACGCGTCGCGATCTCCGCCGCAGACAGTTTATCGCGTACTCTGCCTGATAAATATTCGTCTGCTGTTTCCCAACCGACGAAAAGATTATTTTCTTCGCTCGGATTATCATAAGCGGGGTTTTTAAATATGATGCCGCGCAAATCGGTTATTATATCTTCAGGAATTTTACCCGTCAAACTCGCCATGAATCCAATGTCGATATATCCTCGCTCGTTCAGACATACTGGCAGAGCTTCCATTGCTGTATCAGTGTGTTCAACTTTTATGTTTTTAGTAATGGTACGTTTCGTAAAAATATCAGCCTTGATTGTTTTGCCGTCGCTGTCTGTTTCTTCAAGTGCCGAAAGCAACGGAAAATCTGCATCGTCGCCGAATAGGTTAGAATTATATTTTGAATTGATATTGCCGTATTTTTTAGTGAAATCATAATATTTTATGTTTAAATCGCCCTGTAAATTCTGTAATCCGTCGTCGCTGATTCCGTCAAGCTGCGCCGTTAGGATATTTCGCGTCATATTGCGCAGTTCAATCATAGATTTTACGCGGCCTATTGCGCTTTTCGGGAAGTCTACTTTTTCCATGCGTGAATTAACACGCTGATATATTTCGCCGTTAATGACCGTATGGCAGAAATTTTTGATGTTCGGGTCTGCTGGGATTATATCTGCGTTCTCGGTAGCTTCGGTAAGACTGCCGCGATTGTCAATTATATTTTCGGGGAGAAAACGTATCGCTTCATTTAATGCGGTTTTCAAATCTCGGTCGTCGGGGTTCAAAGTGGTTTCGGTTTCGCCGCCGTATAGTCGCTTATCGAACGCCATTGTACCCAACATCATGTGCGGATTTTCGAGGTAATACTCGTTAAGCGGTACTCCGTCGTTGGTTTTGCCTGTGTAAATCCACTTTTCATCATCAGCTCCGATTATTCTGTCGCGCTTCCGTAAAAATATAATATCAGTCGTAACTTCTGTACCCGCATTTGCTTTGAATGCCGTGTTCGGAAGTCTGACAGCTCCCAATAACTCGGCTCGTTCAGCAATATACCGTCTGACGCTCGTATTGGCTTTGTCAAGAGTGCCTTTTGATGTGATAAAAGCGATTACGCCGCCGGGTCTAACTTTATCAAGCGATTTCGCTATAAAATAATCATGTATCAGAAAATTATATTTATCAAACTTCGGGTCGTTTACTTTATATGAACCGAACGGCACATTTGAAATTGCCGCGTCGAAAAAGTTATCCTGTATGTCTGAAGATTCAAACCCTGTGATTTGTATATTCGCCTGTGGATATAACTGACATGCTATTCGTCCGGTTATACTGTCTAACTCTACTCCATAAAGCCGCGATTTTGCGAGGTTCTCTGGCAAAAGTCCATAGAAGTTACCGACACCCATAGCAGGCTCTAATATGTTGCCGCCCTTGAATCCCATACGATCAAGCGCGGAATAAATGCTATTGATGACTTCTGCTGACGTATAATGTGCGTTAAGTGTTGAGGCTCGCGCAGAAGTGTATTCATATTCGGTTAAAATCCGCTTTAATTCAACATATTCGTCAGTCCACTGAGAATTATCCGGGTCGAATGCCTGCGGCAGACCGCCCCAGCCCACATAGTGCGATAGAGTATCTTGTTCATCTGGAGTGGCATAACGATTTTCTTCTTCGGTTTGTTTCAATGTCAGAATTGCCGCGATATTCCATGCAAATTTAGTTTTCGCGCCGCCGAATGCAAAATTTTCATCGGTAATTTTAAAATTGGGCGGTTTAATTGCAGGATCAGGTGATTGTCTTTCTGGCAGAGAAATCGGAGGGCTTTCGCTCTCTGTTTCGATAGGTTGATTTTTTGAAACAATCCTTGTTTCCTCTGTAAAATCGTCTATATCAAATAACTGTATTTGTCCGTCTATATCTTTTGAATGTGCAAGTTTTTCTAACGGATATTCCTCCCACATTTCGGGACGGTCTAATGTATAACTTACAATATCTAAGAAATCAGGGGTTCGCCTCGTTTCTATAGATTCCTGAGTGGAGTTGTCGTACTCTGTTTCGATATTTTCAGCATTATTTTTTTCCTGAAAATCATTCATATACTTTACAATATAATCAATGCTTTCAGTGCGGAATATGGGAAATCCTTTGCTGTTAAGAAAGGTTTTGTCAAGCAGAGAGACTGTACCGGATTCGTTGTCTATACTGTCAATGCTGTATATCCGATTTTCTATTTTCATTTCCAAGCCGACGAAAAGCGGAGGAATATCTTTTTCTGTCGTTGGATTCGCTTTGTATAAAAATACATTCCTATTATTATTTTCGTCTAATCTCGAAACCGCAACAGAAAATCCTGACATATTAAGTCTGGTTATATAATTGTCAAGCGTATGTTTCGGAATGCCGCAAAATTTCACAGGCTCTGTTAATCCTGTGCGTTTTTCGGCTAAATGCAAATCCAAAATGCTTGCGGCGAGTACAGCGTCGTTTCCGTACATCTCGAAAAAATCCCCTAATTGGTACATTGTAATTGCGCCGTTATTTTCGCGTCCGATATGTTTGTACTCCTGTAAAATAGAGAGTTGTCGGGATTCGTTTGAAGTTAATTCTTTAACGGAAAAAAGCGGAGCGCTTTCGCTCTCCGCTTTCTCCGATTGTTCATGTTCTGCCTGACTTATCTGTACCTGTAAATTACTTCGGTCAACACTATTTCGTCTGCCATGTTCCGTATCATTCGGTCGTATTGCAGAAGTTCCACGTAATTCGTCGTCTGCGGTCGCGGGTTCTGTTGTCTCAACTGCTCCCGAACTATAGGCAGCATCTCTTTCGCTTCCTCGTTCACCGACAGGCAGATGTCCCGCAGTTTCATTTCCCAAAACAGGTATGAGTAACGCATCGGATGCTTCTCCTTCAGATATTGCCAAAACAGATTCCCGTATTTGCCCAATGATGGCGTTTCTTTCGGGGCTTTCTCCATTTCCTCTATCTCCTCGACCGTCGCCGTCAACGCTCCTGTCGCTTCCGCCGTACTCATTTTGGTTGTTTCTACCTCTTTCAGCATATATATTCGCCCTCTCTGTTTGTGTTATTTTTTCTATGTTTTGTTGGCGTATCACCGCCGCCGCAACCGTTTCAAAAACCTCGCGGCTTATATGATTTACCGCGATTCCAAGCCATGAAATAACTGTTTTAGTATTGAAATCGCCAAGATATAGAAATGATTCGTTATCGTTGTTATATAATCCTTTGTCAATTCCTAACCGCTCACAGATTAAAAATCCTACACTGTCCACTGCCGTTTCCGTAAATTCTTTGACGAGATTATTTATGTCAAGTTCCTCTAAAAAGCTGCCCTCGATTTCGTATTGAAAACCCTCCATAAATTCAACGCATTTATCGCGTGTCAGCGTCTCTACGGTGTGCTTAAAATTTATATCGTAAACACGGCCGGGAAGATTCGGCACTATGAACTCGCTTTGCAGAGCGGTCAGCACCGCCGTTTTATATTCCTCCGGCAATTTTCCATGCTTCGGAACGCCGTTTTCGTCTCCGTATGTGTCGCCGACATCGAATACATACCGTATTTCCTGCCTTATGTCGTCCTCATCAAGCAGCGGGATTCCGTGAACGCCTCGCTGTACCCGCCGTCCGAGCTTATTCCAGTTCTGAATCTCTTTACACGCTGTGACGTTCGGATTTTGCTCGTAAATCGTGAGAGCCTCGCGAAATGTGAATTGGTGCAGATTTGAATAAAAGCTGAGGAAATTGCGCCATGAATCTTTGCTGTCGGTTATTTTCTCAATAGCATTATCCGCTATCGTCTTCAGATATGTCAGCTTCTCCAACCACGACATCTCCCATACTTTCGGCATCATCCGTCACCTCCTCAGTTTCCGCTTGAACGTGAGCGTAATAATATTCGAGTGCTTTTATTATAGTCGATTCGATGTCTTCAAATTTTTGTTCAGGCTTAAAATATTTTGTTACATATTTTGATTTTAATTTAAATGCTGGCGGTCGCGGAGCTTTCACTTTTTTCTTCCCTGTTAATATTTGCTCAATATCTTCATGTGTAAGTGGTTTTTTCTCCGAAGCTGTACGCAATATCTCCGCTTTTTTCATGTCGATTTTATAATATCCCGAACATAATACATCACTTAATATCTCCTGCTCATTTTCCGATAGATACGACAGCGAAACCCCTGCACGGATTGAAATCTCGTCGTTATCAAGTCGTTCTTTATGCGGATTAATCAATTTGTTTATACGAAGATAACGAGCAACTGTATCTTTCGATAAGTCATATTTATTGCCGACAATTTCACTCGAATTTATCTTTTTCGCCATTGGCGTATTTATTTCAGAATCCGCAATATTACCTGCATTTACTATGTTTTCTATGTCTCGAATCAAATCTGTACGCTTGCCTTGACACTTGATTGCTTCGTGGTGCATTGATAACGTGATTGCCCGTTCTGAATGGGATAAATCCGCAAATGAACGCTGTATTAAATTTGTTTCCGTGACTATGAGCAATGCTTCTTCTTCCGTTAAGCCTTCTTTTATAATCGCTATAATCGTCTCAAGCCCCGCAGTTTTTGACGCCTCCGCTCTGTTATGTCCGCTGAGGATTTCATATGTAAAATCGTCTATCGGGCGCACCACTATTGGTATAATCACGCCATTTGCTTTTATACTCTCTACCATATCTGTAAAACGCTCTCCCTCGTATATTTTGAACGGGTGATTTTTGAACGGATATATTTTATCAAGCGGCAGATTGTATATCGGGTCGTTTTTCGATTTGCTCGCTGGGTCCGTTACCGCAAATATATCTTTCATGCTTTTCAGCTTGAACCCTGTATATTCATTGCTCATTCTGTATCAACTCCTCCGCGAAAAATCTGTAACTCTCGGCTATCTTGCCGTTTGGATCATGCTCGAATATACTCGTCGAACGTGCCTGAGTTTCAGTTACGCGAATCGACATGGGGATTTTTGTGTCGAATATGCGGAAATATTTCCCGTATGTTTCATTTAGTGTATTTATAACTTCCTTGTGGAATTTAACCCGACCATCATACATGGTTATAAGCACGCCTGTTATGTCAAGACGCGGATTCAGATTCTCTTTTACGTTCGCTATCGTTGACAATAACAATTCCAAACCTTTTGCGCTGAAAAACTGAGGCTGCATTGGTATCAATACCCTGTCTGCCGCATTTAAAGCGTTGATTGTTAAAATATTTAAAGAAGGCATTGTGTCAATCAAAATTATATCATAATCATTTTTGACATAGTTAATTAGTTTCTTCAGCGCGTTTTCACGGCTTATTTTATTTATCAGAACAGCCTCTATATTTATCAGGTCAATGCTTGACGGTATTATATCCATATCCTGATTGTTTAAAATATATTCTCTCTTTCGCAATAATTCAGAGTGTTCGGGTTTAAATCCATCGCTTATAATTTCTTGTATAACAGCAGCTATAGTGACAGATAATTCGTCCGGCTGCTGGTAACCGACTGCCATAGTCAAATTTGCCTGTGGGTCTAAGTCAATTAATAGGACTTTTTTCCCCATTCGCGAAAGAGACGCACCGAGATTCAATGTTAGAGTAGTCTTCCCTACCCCGCCTTTTTGGTTGCTGATTGCGTAAATCATTTTAAATTACTCCCTCTTATTTTAATATGATGCGCGGTATTTTTATTTTTTATAAAGCAGGAGCTTCCATTAAACCTGAAAGCTCCTGATGTGTGTAGATACCAATTTGCATACAGCTCGTCTTGGTTATGGTCCTATTATATCATCTACAGGTGCCATTGCCGCGCCCATATTTGAAATATCTTTGATGCCTTTGTCAACCATCTTGCCGAACAAAACCTCTGTTATCTGCGGTCTGCCGGTGTCAGCCGACGAATCGCCCAAAATCGCCGCGCCCGCGCCTGTAACAGTCCACTGGGCAGTTGGCGCGCGCTGACCGCCGTATTCGAGGGGGAATCTGAACTGGCGTTCCGCCGAGCAGAAATGCGACGACGTCACGGCGGCGAGTTTTGAAAAATGCCCGCTGTCGATCAAAACGCTGCCGACCGAAAGACTTTCCGTCATTGTCGAGCACGCCCCGAAAAGCCCGATAAATGGCACGTCAAACTCAATTAGCCCATATGTTGAACTTATACATTGATTTAATAAATCCCCCGCAAGAAGAGCGTTTAATTCTTTCTGGTGGAGTTTAGCTTTTTTCAATGCAGTATTTAATGCAAGCCTCTGCATTTCGCTTTCACCTGCCTCAAACGTTTTTGTTCCAAATTTTACATCGTCGTTTGTGATGTCGAAAAATTCGCCGAGAGGTCCTTCTTTTTCTTTTGTTGTCCCGACAGCCGCAGACGATAAAATATACACGGGCTTATTGAGTTTTATTACTTCTGTTTTTCTTTCTATAATTTAATCACATCCTTGATTTTATTTTTCGTAAAAATAAAAAACGAAACTGATATTAATATAACCTGTTTCGTTTTTTTTATGTTTTTTATGCAATGTAAAATTTTATCTTTTAATCAAAATACGGGTTTAATTCCCCGCGGTCTTGCCGCGTTCCATATAACTAAAAACATTGGCTACGGGAAATGTAAACCGATACCCCGAAGTCTTGCTTCGGGGAGAATTCATTGTTAATGCGATATTTTAACTAAAAAATGCGCTAATATAATTATTTAAAGAGTTTTTCGGCAAAACATACGGATTTACAGTTGCGGTAATATTTGTAATAGGTGAGGTTATCGTGCCAATTCTGTCAAATACATAAAAAAATACAGCTATAAAACGACTTTATCAAGGAGTTTTATAAAAATTTTATTTTTATTTTCATCAGATTTAATGTTGAATTTTTCATTTTTTTATTCTATTATAATATATAAATACAATCTATAATTCAAGGATAAAAATTTATGTTAAAACTTATAATTTTTGATATGGACGGCGTCTTGGTCGATTCAGAACCGGCAATTACGCACGCTTCGATTGAGGCTCTGAAAGAAATAGGCGTAGATGCGAAAGATAAGGACTTCAAAGAGTTCACCGGTATGGGCGATGATAAATTTATACAAGGCGTAGCGGAAAAATACGGCAAAATATACGACGTTAAGCTGAAACTCCGTGCATATGAAGTATATACTGCGCGAAAAGACAGCGTAAAAGTTTTTCCTAAAGCAAAAAAATTGATACAGAATATCAACAATATAGGACTTAAATGCGCTGTAGCGTCAGCGTCGGATTTAGTGAAAGTCAAGATAAATCTTGCAAGAATAAAACTCGGCAAATCGATTAAAATAATCACAACAGACGACAGCAGTCAGGATGTCATGAAGTCGGGAGGTCAAATTCGTCCGCTTTATGTAATCACCGGAACCGATGTCAGGAATAAAAAACCCGACCCTGAAATATTTTTAAAAGCCGCTCAAACGGCGGGAATTGATCCGGAATACTGTCTTGTCATAGAGGACGCGGTAAGCGGCGTTCAGGCGGCAAAAGCCGCCGGCATGAAGTGTATCGGCGTGACGACTTCATTTAACCGGCGGACTTTATTAAACGCGGGCGCGGATTTTGTCATAAACAAGCTGTACAGCGCGTTTGATATTATCAAAAATATTAAAAATAATTAAATCGAATTTATAAACTGTCTCGCGGTTCTTCCTGAAAAGCCGTTGTATTTCAACGCAAACACGAGCGATTTTTCTTTCAAATTTTCGTTTTCGATTTCTTCCGTATTTATGGTATGTGATTTAAGCAGATTTTCGACTATATACAGATATTCCTGTTTTGTACACGACGTAAATGACAGTTTTATCCCGAAACGCTCGGATAAAGACATCAGTTCGTTCTTTGTATCGTTTACGTGAACATCGTCTCCTTCCCTGTCCTGCCATGTTTCCCGGATTAAATGTTTTCTGTTCGACGTCGCATAAATCAGAATATTGTTCGGCTGTTTTGTGATTTTGCCGTCTATTATAGATTTTATGATTTTATATTCCGTCTCGTTTGTTTCAAACGATAAATCGTCTATAAAAATTATGTATTTCAAGTTTTTATTTTTTATTTCGTATGCGATTTTTTCAAAATATATTATCTCCTGTTTATCTAATTCGATTAATCTTAATCCTTGCGGATAATATTTATTTAAAACAGCTTTTACAAGTGTGGATTTTCCCATGCCGGAATCTCCCTCCAATAATATATTGTTTGCGCGCTTTTCAAGATTGTCCCCATTTAAAAATAGTTCTGTATTTTCGCATATGACGTTTTTCTGATAATCTATGCAGTATAAATCGTCGATATTGCACCTGTCAAGACTGAATATATCTATTCCGGCGAGTTTATTGCTGTCGGAATCCCATTTGAACGCGAGGCAGTTATTGCTATCACCGCCGCCGAATGTTTTATAAAAATCAATTATGCCGTCGAGCAATTCCTGCGGACTTTCGAGACTGCATAATTCCTGCATTTTTATATTATATTTGGGAAAATTTATATTTTTTTCGAATTTGCTTGGCGCATACGAATTAAACCATGCAGGTGTCTGCGGATTAAAAAATTCCGCGAATACTTCACGAATATCCGAAAGTGCTGCACTTTTTAAATCCAAACCTGGTTCTTCTCCCCTCTCGCAGACTTCGGATAAAATATTTACGTCTTTGACTATCAGCGTCAAAATCATTTCTTTATAAATTTTGTCCGTCACAGACTGCGTTTCCGCAAAGTATATCATATTGCGCAGGACTTTTTTCTCTTTTATCAGTTCTATCATATCAGGCTTAAAAATTAACATTTTTATTTTATATTCTCCTTTTATTTTTTTATAATATAATTCAGAAAGAAGGCGCATTTTTATAATATCTCTTGTTATTCCGGTATACAACGAAGAAAAAATAATTAAAAACACTGTAGAATCAGTCAAAAATTTTATGGACGGCACTTTTAAGAACAACAATATAGATTACGAAGCGATTTTCGTAAACGACGGAAGCGTCGATAATACGTTAAAGATAGCAAATGAATTTGCGGACGAAAATATAAAAATAGTCTCATATGAGAAAAACAAAGGCAAAGGCGGCGCAGTCCGGACAGGTATGCTCGCGGCGATAGGCGATATAGTCTTTTTCACTGACTGTGATCTGGCATACGGGCTTGAAGTGGTAAAACAGGGATATGACATATTTGAAAAAAATCCCGATGCCGATTTAGTAATCGGCTCGCGAAAATTACACAAAGACGGTTACGCGGCATACACTTTGCTGCGAAAAATCATGTCCCACATATTTTATATGGTGGTCAAGGTTTACGGCGGAATAAAACAGTCGGATTCGCAGAGCGGTATAAAAGGCTTCAGAAAAGAAGCTGCGAAAAAAATCTTCAGTTTATGCGAGACAAACAGCATGGGTTTCGATGTCGAAGTTTTGTTAATCGCATATAAATTAGACTTAAAAATCGCGGAAATGCCGGTAAAAATCGTAAATCACAGGGAATCTAAAGTAAGCGCGATAAAAACCAGTCTGCAAATGCTTAGGGATATATCCGTAATCAAAAAAAGAGTAAAGAAATTAAAATAATAAAATACGCCGCTTATTTTTCGGGATATGAGATTATTTTGAACGGAACTTCTTCCACCGACGTGATATGACGCTGAGCTTTACCTATCACATTTTCCGGGCGGCATACAATTTTGCTCATCAAAACCTTGAATTCGGGAAAAAATACTGAAGCGGGAACTTTACGCCCATTACATTTACACAGTATTTCCCACGCTTTTTTGTAATCGGGACTTTCACGCGGAATAAATTCCATTTCCCCAAACGCCATCACAGAACGGTAATCATGGCTTGAATTGTCGTAGTCATTGTATATATGATCTATAAATTTATGTGCAGTTACGCATACTTTGGGATTATTTTCGATTAACTTGTTTTTATATCCCTCTGTTGCGTGGTGCATATAGAAAATGAGATTTTCTTCAAATTCATATCCGAAGTTCACAGGGAGCACATATGGATATTCGTCGTCAAAAAAGCCTATATTGATGATGTCGCACATATCCAAAATAGCCTTGATTATTTCTTTATCGCGGATTTCACGGTCTGCATGGTACATATTGGCATTTTTCCTTTCTGTGTTTAAAAATAATATATGTTATATAAATAAAATAATTTTGAAAAGAGGTTTATATTTTATGATAATAAAAGTTGACGAAGTTCCGGCAAATCACAGAAACCAACACGAGCCGTACGAATATTACAAGCGTCCGCTTGTACTTCCGGGCAAAGAATCAAAATACTCTATTGTTTCAATATACGAAATACCGCCGGGAAAATCTAATTACCCTTATCATTATCACATGCAGATGGAAGAAGCCTTTTATATCATCAGCGGCTCGGGAATCGTCAAAACTCCCGACGGGGAACGGCAAATCACAGCTGGAGACGTACTGTTTTTCCCCACTGGAGAAAAAGGCGCGCATAAACTCACAAACACATCGGACAGCGAACCTCTCAAATACATAGATTTTGACGCGTCCATAATACCGCTCGATGCGGCGTTTCAGCCTGATTCAGGCAAAGTGATATTATACGGCTCTGGGGTGCGTCAGATTTATAAAACTGACGACCAAGCTGAATATTATGACGGAGAGTAGGTTTTATTTAAGTTAAACGTGGAGTTATCTTATGAATAATTCTAAAAAAATAATTTTATTATTTTTTATTGTATCTATTATATGTATTATTTCTGTTATAGCCGTTTCCGATGTTCCATTGATTACAAAATATTATGCGAATGTATATTGGCAATATGAAACAACTGCGGGAAACGGTCAATCTGCCGACACAAACCAAAATAATAATTTTGACACTCTGAACGAAGAAGCCAAAATTGAAATAATAAAAGAAAATTTTCTCAAATCAATAGACGAGGATAAGTATTACGGCGGCGCATATTGGAACGGCGATGATCTTATACGCGACGATAACGGAAATATTGTCACTAACGAAAAAGGCAAACCGTTAAGGAGATACGACAGGGATTTGTACATATTAATCACAGATTTAAAAATTGTGCCGGATTATCTCAGAACCGCAAACCCAAAACTGCATTTTCGTGAAGTAAAATATTCTCAGCAACAATTAATGGATTGGGCTGATCTTTTATTTAAAATGCTTGATCCCGCCACTGTTGATAATGAAAACGACTATAATAGTATAAAAATTTGGGGAACGGGAATTGACACGGAAAACAACCGAATTGAAATATCCGTTTCGGAAATTTTCGACATATCTGAAATGCCTCCGCAAATCCCAAAAGACGCATATATTATCGAATACGGGGGCGGTCCCGCAGCAGGTTTATAAGTTAAATCGAGTCTAATTCAAATAAATAACCAGCATATACCTGAAGTACAGGAGCCGTTCAAGTCTGTATTTTACGCCGAGCTGTTTCATCTGACTGCGTATCTGCGCAAAAGTCATGTAATCGTCGTATTTTGCGTGTTCTTCCCAAATCTTTTTTTCTTCGTAACTTTGCTCGTTTTTCTCTGTTTTGCCGTTGCGGATTCTGTTCATCACAATATTTGTCGGTATTGCGGCTAAATCTGTAAGATAATCTGTCACAG
>WQYZ01000025.1 GCA_009780985.1 Oscillospiraceae bacterium
CTGTGTCGTTAAAAATACTTTCCTCAACGATTATACTTTTTATTTTTGATTTATACTTTGACCCCAAAATTTCTTTCAATAATTTTACGCCTTCGACATAAAATAAATTTTTTTCAGTTCTGTATTTTTTCTGTTTCAGTTTCGCAGTTTCAACTATAAAATCATTGTTTCTGCTCGAAATAAAATTCACATTTCCCAAACAATATATCTCCTTAAATAATTTAAAAAATTACTTTTCTCCTCTCTACCAAAATATTGAGAACTGTCAAGAAAAGTAATTTTCAAATCATAATATTTAATTTAAAGAACCGCTTTAGCTTTTTCAACTAACGCCGCGAACGCGGTTTTGTCAGAAATAGCAATTTCCGATAGCATTTTTCTGTTCAGCATTATTCCCGCTTTTTTCAGACCGTTCATAAATCTTGAATAATTTATCCCGTTTATTCTTGCCTGAGCTGAAATTCTTGTTATCCAAAGCGTTCTGAAATCTCTTTTTTTATGTTTTCTGCCGACAAAAGCATAATTGCCGCTTTTCATCACTGCCTGTTTAGCCATCTTAAAATGCTTGGATTTTGCTCCCCAGTATCCTTTAGCGGCTTTTAACATTTTATTTCTTCTTTTGCGCGTTGTAACTGCGCCTTTTATTCTTGCCATAAAATTTTTACTCCTCTCAATTAACCTGAAAACTGAACTAATCATAACAATACTTAATACTTAAAATATTTACGAATAGGGCATAAGCTTTTTTATAGCGTCTGCGTTCGCTTCGCTGATATATGCTCCTTTTTTAAGATGTCTTATTCGTTTGGTGTCCTTGAGATGAACCTGATGGCGTCTGTTTTGACGCATATATTTTATTTTTCCTGTTTTTGTGAAACTAAAACGTTTTTCAGCCGACTTGTGAGTTTTTATCTTGTTCATTTTTACATCAATCCTTTCTTTAAAAATTTATTTATATTAAACTATAAACACTGAGCGCAGCTCAGTAGATTAATATCTAAAATTATTATGATTGCGCACCCGTAAATATTGCTACCGTTTTGTCCATAGCCGCCTGCGCTGTGCCTTGTAACGCTTCAAATTTTGATGTAAAACTCTGTCCCTTATCTAAGGTGGCGACAAAACTGTCGAAAATTCCGCCCCAGTTGTAGATATCTCCAAAATCGTAGCACGAACCGGCAAAAATTATATCGAGCATCGATTCGCTGTCGGTGTCCCTCGAATATTTTGATTTAAGAGTGACGTCGTATGCCGCCGGAGTTGACGTGTATCTGCCCGCCATGGCAAGCGCCTCTATAATCATGCCTGTGCGGTCTATATTTGAATTTGTTTGCGGGACGCATACCGCCGCGCTTCCCCACGGCTGACAGTACGAATAATAGTCGGCTTGATTTTCGTCATATTTGGGCATCGGAATTATGCCGAAATCTGAGTTCATATCTCTGAACATAGATATATTTGTGCCTGTCTGCGGCAGGAACAATAACTGGTCGTTTTTAAACATTGTCACTTCTTCATAGCTCTGATAATTCGTCGTATAGTACATATACGCGGAATTACCCATAAAAGACGCCAATTTGTCCATAATGGTATTTGCCGTGTCATTGTTCACATTAAACGCCGGATTTCCGTCCTGTATTTTGATAATCGACCCGCCGGCGCCGGCATATAATAAATACGAACTTTGGTATCCGTAAAATCCGTAAAAGTCGGATTTATCGAGTGTTCCATCGCCGTTTAAATCTTTTGTCTTGTCTTTTATCAGGCTTTCGAATGCGTCAAGCGTCCATTTGCCATCGAGCACCGACTGATACGGATAATCAAGACCCATATTGGTAAACAGATTTTTATTGAAGAGCAGCACATATTGCGATCCTGGGTATCTCGCGGTTATATCGCCCGTCGGGAAATAGAATTTGCCGTCTATAGTAAGATCGCGGATTGCGTATTTGCTCCAGCACGGCTGAGTCAAATCGACGTGCGGTATCGTGTTAAAATCATATATAGCTCCGGTTTGAGCGAGCCCTTTCGTCACATTCATCATATCTCCCATAGCAAAATCGAACGCGTCGTCTCCCGCCTTTACGGAGTTTGACGCCTTTGTGGTGAACTGACTGTAATCCTCTATCAGAGTGTATTGAATATTAATGTTATACTTTGCCTCTACAAGCTGGTCGCGCGTATAGAGAGCGTCGTTGATCGGCTCTCCCGTCTGTTCTTCATCAGGAGCCTGCCGACCTTCGAGAGTGGCGTTAAACCAGTTTGACGTCCAGATATTGAACTGATATCCGCCGTAGTCTGCAGCGGGAAGCCCCGCCACTATATCAGAGGCGTTGGCTTGCGTCGTTTCTTCTGTTGCGCCGTTAGCCCCGTTTCCATTGTTTTGGGTGTTGTTATTGTCCGAGCTGTTTTTATTGCCGGAATTGCTGCATGAAAACATTGTTGCAATAACAAATATGCTTATGAGCAATATACATATAGTGCGCGTAATTTTTTTCATATTAATTTAATCCCCTTAATATATTTCTCTGCGTATAATTAAAAAATACGGCGCAGGCTTCATTTTAAAACCTTTTCTTCCGCGTCTTCTGTTTCGGGTTCATTAGTATTAGTAATTTCGACTGAGCCGTTATTTTCGTTGTCGTCATTAATGTCGCTGTCATTTTGATTATCATCTCCTTTAAAATCCTGCTTATCGGTATTTTTATTGGAAATACCGGAAGCCGGCTCTGGTTTCACTTTTTTTGGCGCGATAAACATAGTTATTTTCCGCCCCTCGCGTACCGGTTTTTTTTCTACAATACTGAAATCAAGACAAGCCTGCTCGAATTTTTCAAGCATTTGGTAACCGAATTCCATATGGGCCATTTCTCTGCCTTTTGCGAATTCCAAGCAGATTTTTACTTTATTTCCCGCTTCGATAAACTTTCTTGTCTGGCTGAGCCTCGTGTTAAAATCGTGTATGCCTATGCGGCATGTGAGCTGTATTTCTTTTGTTTCTACGACAACTTGTTTTTTCTTAGCTTCTTTTTCTTTTTTAGCTTTTTCAAACTTATACTTGCCGTAGTCCATAATTCTGCACACAGGAATCTGGGCTGTAGGCGCAATCTCGACCAAATCCATCCCTTTTTCCAATGCCATATTCAGCGCGTCTCTTGTCTTCATAACGCCGAGCTGGGCTCCCTGGCTGTCCACAACTCTCACCTGAACCGCTCTGATCTCATTATTGATAGAAAGTTCTCTTGTACTTATTATAAAGCACCTCCAAAAATAAAAAACAAATAAATTAATAAAATAATAAAAAATGCGCCGAAATTACAAATTCCGACACTTCCCCGCACATATATAATTAACAATTAATAATATTAACCAATACAACCATAAGTGTATGGTGAGAACGGAGAAGTTCTACTTCTTTTTACAATACAAGATTATACCACAATATATTTTTTTTGTCAAGAGATTTTTAATAATTAATTTACAAAAATTTCAAGGGCGGAAAAACCCCGCCCTTACGGTTTATATTTTCTACGCCGTCAGCTCGTCGAGAGTGCCGAATCTGTAGCCGAGCTTTTTCCATTCTTTTATAAGGGTGTCAAGAATCGCAGCGTTTGTGTTTGACGTCGGGTGAAGCAGAACGACTGCGCCGTTGTGCGTGCGTTTTAATATTTTTTGAATTGACGCGTCCGGGTCAGGCTGATTATTATTGTCCCAGTCTTTATAAGCAAGACTCCAGAATATCGTTTTATAGCCGAGTTTTTGATTATACTCTAAATTTTGTTTTGTAAATTCGCCCTGAGGCGGTCTGAAATATTTAGACATTTTATGTCCCGTTGCTTCTTCATACATTTTTTCAAGTCCTGTTACTTCTTTTTCATACTCCGCAAAATCCGTTATATAGCACATATTTTTATGCTTCATCGTATGATTTGCGATAATATGACCGCTGTCGGCAATTTCTTTCAGCAATTCGGGATTTCTTTTAACTACATTTTCAAGTATAAAAAACGAGCCTTTGACGCCGTACGCATTTAACGCGTCGAGACATTTTTTCACGTTGCCGTTTTCAAACCCGAAATCAAAAGTGAGATATATGACTTTATCGTCTTTATTTCCCAAAGCGTACGCGCCGTATTTTTTTATTTCGTCTAAATTTACGTCAAAATTGGGCTGTTTATTTTCGGGAACAGGTACGGAATACCAGCTGTAATTTTTGTTTTCGGCGAGATTCGGCGCAGAATTTGCCGAAACGACAATATTCAGCAGACTGATTATTACAAAAACAAGTAAGATTATTTTTTTATTTTTAAACTTCATTTATTTTTATTTACCTCCAAGAATAATTTTTCACAAATTTTTAACATATTGCTGTATATATTTTTTATGTTTTTTCTATGATTATTCTTGTTTTGCAAAATTAAAATAAAATTTTTACTGCCCGCGAAGTTTGTATAAAGTCATACTGCCTGTAAAATTGTAGTATCTGGTAATATCCTCATAATTTTCGCCGTATTTTCTTTTCGCATATTTGTCTGTTTTTGCCCATGCTTCGTTATGTATTTCATCGGGGATTAACTGCTTTACACCGCTTGCTCTTGTTTTGATTTTGTGCAGCCCCATTTTTAACGTCCATTCCATGTTATTTGCTCCATATATGCCAGTATCTTTTATATTCATAAATTCGACAAAATTTTCTTTTATACATTCTGCCGCTTTGTCCATAGTTGTAAATGGTCTCTCTCCGTAACCTGCTTTTTTTATAAGTTTATCATAAAAAGCCTCAATATTCTTATATGCTTCGCCATATTTCGCGTTTGCCGCTACTTGTTTTCCTGTATATGGCAGATCTTTATTGTTGCCGTATTGCAGAAAATAACCGTCGGGTTTCAATACTCGTTTTATTTCGGCCACCATCGATTCGGGGCGGTCAACCTGATGAAGCACATCCATAGCCAAAACGGCGTCAGCACTGTTATCCGCCAATTCGAGTTTATAACCGTTCATACGCGCAAATATAATTTTATCTTCCGGCGTATTATGTTTTTGCGCTCTTTTCACGGCAGTTTCCAGCATAGTTTGTGATATATCGGCGGCAATTGCCTGTAAACCGGATAACGCGAACGAAATAGATGAACCGCCTAATCCCGCGCCTAAATCAAGAATGACTTTACCGTTGCCCAAATATTCCGTGAGCTTATCAGAATTTCCGATTCCCACTTCGTTATCTTTATCGTAATAATATCCGGGTTCATAATTCTCGCCTACATTTTCATATCCCAACCATTTCAAACCGTCGCCGTCAACAGATATAGGTTTATCGTCTGTAAACTGATATACTCCGTTTATAACGGGCGCAACAAACCCGCATTCGCATTTTTCCGGGATAAACCCGTTCAGCATTCTGCCGCATTTTGTACACTTAAATATATTCATACACATTTTACCTCGAACTTTCTTATAAATATTTTTATTATCTAATATTATAAATCAATAAATATATAAAGTAAAGCAATGATTAATTGCGCGGCAATATAAAAGAACGGATTTCAAATTCGGAAATCCGCCCTTTATTCCTAAAATCCTCTTCCGCCGCCGCCGTGACTGCGCCCGGAACTGCCGCTGGATATACTTCCGCCGCTTCTGCCGCCGCCTGAAGTGTTGGTCTGTATTCTCGTCCTGGTTTCGTGTGACCGCATATATACGTCGCGGACAACTTCCATTTTGACATTTTCGTCTTTGACATAATAGTCTGCGTTTGTAGCTTTTCTAACAGGCTTATGTTTCCCTAACTGCACACTTGTCAAAATAATTGCAAATATAATTCCGCCTACAATACCTACTAACACTATTTGCCCTACATCAGTCCCCGTGACGTTTATAACGTTGCCGAATCTGTCTGTGACACCCGGGGAATCTGTATTATAACTGTCGGTCATTTTTGCGGCTAAGTCTATAAAACTGTCTAACGCACCGTCGTAATCGTCGTTTTTCAGGCTGACCGTCAAAGTGTCCAACATCCCGTTTACATAATTGTCGTTCATTACATCTATTCCCTTGCCTAAAGTATATACGTATAAATTCCTGCTTTCAGAAGATATAACCGCAGAGATATAATCTCCGTCATAACCGGCATGTTCCCATATATAATCTGCCAATTCATCCATTTTACTGCTGTAATCGTCCACTACAATAAAAGTGTATGTTATTCCGTATTTATCTCTCATCTGACTTAAAATCTGATTATATTGATTTAAATCTACATTTTTAAAATTATTGCCTATATCGTATATATAAGTAGAATTATTAAACCTGCTGTAATCGTATGTGTCCCACTCATTGCCGTTCGCCGCCGCAGAAACATGAATTGCCGAACACATCAATATAACAATTATAATACTTAATCTGAAATACTTTCTAAAATTTCGCATATTCACACCCCGCAATCAAGATAATAACTGAAATATTACATCTGCCAAACCGCACAGCACACCTGATATCAGGAAAACCAACGCGGCGTATCTGAATACTTTCCCACCGTCTATAGGCAAATTCCCTATGATTTTGCCTGTTTGTCCGTTCATCGCGTATATATACTGTTTGTCTTTAAAATTCGAATACAGTATCCATACAGGCAGTAATCCGTATTTGGACGATACATTATCCACGCGCTTTTTATCTACTGTTCTTCTGACAATAGCATATTTGTGTAAACTCGCCTTTATTTTATTTTCAGCAGAACCGTCAAATCTCTCCTTTGCCCTGTCATAAACCTGATTTCTATCCTCGTCATATCTTTCGGCTAAAAATCCCGACAAATAATTTGACGAAAACTCAGTAAGTTTTGAAAAATCAAAAGGTTCGATTGAATCCATTATATCGTCGGGAGTTCTCGACGATGCGTCTACCGGAATATCCTCTATATGTATTGCCCCTTCTCTCGAAACGCCGAAAACGTCCGTTTTTGTTATCTCATAATTGCCGCTTCGTCTTACTGTCACTATATCGCCCTCGCCCTGCATGTTAAAACCAACGTCGCCGTTATAAAGCCAGAACGGTATGTAAACCCCGGTTAATTTTTCTATATTCTGGTCGCTTTTATAAGCATCGGGAACAAACCTTTTATTTTTCAGATAATTCTTAAATGCGCTTAACGCCTCGTCTTTTGTATTCTGGAAAGGTATGACTACGTCGGGCTTGAATACGCCGGACAACTGACTTCCCAAAGTTATCGGTCTTTGGCAGTAAACGCAGAAAGTGGCGGACGTGACGTTATCCGTAAACACTTCGCCGCCGCAGTAACTGCACTTGTAGACTTTTGTGTCGGCGTCCGACATAAATTCCACCGTGTCATTGGAATTGTCCGCCGCCGCGTTTGTACCCTCAGCACCCACGTCTAGATCTTTTTCCGTATACTCCGAATCGCACCATTCGCACTTCCATTTTTGCAAAGTGGGATTAAATTTCAAATCCGCACCGCAATTCAGACATTTTAATGATTTTACCATATATAAATCTCCGCTTGAATTTTAATGTTTTTTGCAATTTAAAAAAAGCTATGTTAAAAATATATTTTGATATAGTGTAGAAAATGCGTATTATCTGTACATTTTAATATCAAGCCATTTAATAAGCATATTTTTTAACGCATTTATACTTGTAATACCGGCAATGTCAATACCAATATCATTGGCAATCTCTCCTATATGAACCCCGCCCCAAAAGTGCAGTATATATGAAGCCGTTAGCATTTCATAAAAGCTGTCATTTTTATAATCGCCAAAAAATACGTCCATCATAACGGGCTCATAACCCAAACAATATAAAATGCTTCCCCAGTCATAGCAAGAAGGCGCAATAACGCTTTCGGCAAAATCAATCAAATTCAAACGTCCTTGTTTGTCTATAATAATATTGCTGTCATTTAAATCGCCATGATTGAATACAAATTCCGAAAAATTGGCATTTGCTATATAACGTTTTCTTTCTTCTTTGAACGGTTCTGGCATATGATTCCATAGATTATGATTTATCCTGTCAGGGTCATCGCAACGCATTATTTCTATGCCAGCCGCACAACTTATTTTGTTTTTCAATTCTTTTAACTTCAATGCAAATTCTACTTTTTCAGCATGATTAAAAGCAGGCATAGCCTTTTCTGCATCAACTCCGTCAATATAATTCATAACAATATACGGGAAACTATATATACTGTCATAAACTATCCCGTTACAGATTATATCGGGAGTAAGAACACCTAAATTTTTGCAGAATTTCATCGCTTTTAATTCGGTGTCATACTCTGGCTCATTCCAAAATTTAGCTTCCGGGGGATTGAATATCTTGACGATAGTGTTTTCTACACGGAATACTGCGTAAGGAGGTTCATGATTAACAGACGCTTCATTAAATTTTAATTTATTAGTTTCATAGATATATTTTATCAGCGGTATAAAATTTTCTTTTGACTGTCTAAGCCTATACCATATGTCTCCATTTATCATTGCTTCCGTGAAAAAATTTTTCATTCATTAATTACCTCATTAAAATTTCGTGCCGCATTCGGGGCAGAATTTCGGCGGTTTAGATTGGTCTTCCGGAGTCCAGCCGCATTTCGGGCAGACGATTTTCTCCGGGCGCGCCTTACCGCATTCAGAACAGAATTTCCCAGTATTAACCGCCCCGCAACCGCACGTCCATGTTCCCGTGTTTTCGGGTTTCTTCGCGCCGCACTCCTCGCAGAACTTGCCCGTGCTTACATGACCGCAGGCGGCGCACGTCCACGCGTCTGCCGCCGCATTATTTGACTGCATCTGCTGTGCCTGTTGAGCTTGCTTTTCGTCCTTTTGTTCTTTAGCCATGTTAAATAAACTCGCCGCCGCGTTTGAACCGCCGGTTCCCTGCGCCATGCCAAGCCCCATGAAACCGGTCATGGCTCCGGCTTGATTTTTAGCCGCGTCTTCCATGGCGTTAGCCTGCGCCGTGACTAATCTTGCGCCTGCCATACCCGGATCGGTATGTATCGCAGTTTCCTGAAGCTGTGCGATTTTCTTCGCCGATTCGTCGTCGACGGTTATGCTCTCGACAGCGAAAGATTTGATTTCTATACCCCTGTCGGTGCCCCATTTCGGTCCGACTGCTTCATTTACATATTTGCCCAATTCTTCGGGATACATCGTCAACTGATCGTACGGTATTTTTGTCATCGCGATTTTCCCTAAGGCAGGGTTCAACGCGGACATTATCTCGGCTTTCATTGTCATCATCAAAGTATCTTTTGTATAAACGTCCGTAATATTGCCCGCCAAATTTTTATAGAACAGCAGCGGGTCTGAGACGTGGAAAGTGTACATTCCGAATCCCTGAACCTGCACGACTATGCTCTTGTCGAAATCCGGGTCGTAATGTCTGAACGGGATTTTACCCCAGCCTATTTTATTGTTTATTATTTCCTTAGTATTTACATAATAGACTTTCTGCTGGTCCGTAGGCGCGCCTCCGGCGGCAAATCTCTTGCCTATCTGCATAAAACTGCTCTTTAAATCTTTTAATCCGCCGCCTAAAAGAGACGGCTGAAGCTGGGTGTTATAAACATACTGACCCGGTTCCGCGCAGTAATCAACGACTTTTCCGTTCTCGATTATCAGCATACACTGACCGTCGGCGACATTGATTTTTGAACCGTTTGAAATTATATTTTCCGACCCTTTATTATTTACCGAACGCGACTGCTGTGGTTTTTTGCCTACAGCCATAAGATTACTGTCCGACAAAGAATCGCAGGTTATAAAATCAACCCACTGGTCGGCTAAAACTCCCCCTACAGAATTGACGCCCGCTCCGACTACTCCGCCTATAGCGTTGGCAGCCATTTGAATCAAACCCATATATCAAAATCTCCTTTGTAACTTAATTTATTTTCCTAAATTATCGAATTTAATTTAAGTATTATTAATGTAAACTTAAAACAAACTTCATTTTATATCATAAAATATAACAGAAATATGTAAAATAAATAACGTAATTTTGTGAATTTTTTGAATAACCACTGACAATTAAGTGTAACTATACACGGCAGAAGAAATGCAGAAGAAAATAAGATAAATTAGTTGCATTTCCTCACTCGATATGATATACTATATATTATATTAAATACATAAGGAGTGATTCTGTTGAAGAAATTTTCAATATTTTCAGTATTTATTTTATTATTTCTAATCGTATTACCGATATTTACAGCAGCCGGCTGTGCGTCTGCGACCGGCAAACTGGCAAAAATTCAAAGTAAAGGCGAAATTGTGGTGTACACCGACCCCAATTTTCCTCCTTTTGAATCCTCAGACGGCAACGGGGTTAAGGGAGTGGATATTGAAATTGCCAAGGCTATTGCAACGGAACTTGGCGTGACGGCTACGTTTAAAGAGGCAAATTTTGACTCGATTTTAATGGCTATAAAAGGCGGCAAGGGCGATATCGCAATTTCAGGTTTTACTATTACGGATGAACGGAAGAAAAGCGTGGATTTTTCGGAACCGTATATCGAATCTGTGCAATATTTAATTCTGCCGAATGATTCGACCATTGCAGTTATGGAAGATTTAGCCGGAAAAAGAGTCGGAGTGGCGAAAGGCTACACAGGTCAGTTTTTAATGGACAGTGAAACAAGTAAGGACGATAATGGCAATGCGGGAGTTTTATATAACAAAAACACGCAAATTAAAGAATATAACAGCGCAATGGAGGCAGTATTGGACATGAACGCGGGAAGAATTGACGCCGTAGTAATGGACCAGTATGTGGCGGAAAATATTGTGTCGCAGAACGCCGACATTCAGGCAATAGAATTAGTTTATCAAAACGGAAGTGCCGCTTCCGAAGAATATGGAGTGGCGGTTCCGAAAGGCAACGAGGATTTAGTGGAAAAAATAAATCAGGTGATTGAACAGCTCAAAGCAGATGGGAAAATTCCCGAATGGATGGTTCAATTTTCTCAATAACGATTAATGTATATTTTTATTTGTATGGGCGGACATGCTGAACAGAGTTCGGCAATTCGTCCGCCTATACTTTCTGTCTGAATAAAAATCGTATATTTTGGGAGAAAATTAAAAAATTATGAAACAAGTATGGGATTGGCTGACTTATCAAATTCATATTACTTTTGTCGAAGCAGACCGTTATAAGCTGTTTTTGGAAGGTTTCCGCAATACGCTTATAATAGCGGTAGGCGCGGCGGCAATCGGCGTAATAATCGGTTCGATAGTGGCGATGGTGCGCGTATATCATGCGCAGACTGGCCGCCTGAAAATCATCGATGCTGTGTTTGGCGCGTACTTGGCGGTATTCCGCGGCACGCCTATTGTAGTCCAGCTTTTAATCATGTATTATATCGTTTTCCAAAGCGTCGACAACGGTTTGATTGTGGCAGTTCTGGCGTTCGGTATCAATTCAGGCTCATATGTGGCGGAAATTATCCGCGCCGGGATCTTAGCCGTCGATATCGGTCAGACTGAAGCCGGACGCTCGCTTGGATTGTCCGCTTTAAAAACCCTGACGCTTATCGTACTGCCGCAGGCGGTTAAAAACATTCTGCCGGCGTTGGGCAACGAGTTTATCACGCTGCTGAAAGAAACATCGGTTGCCGGATATGTTGCGATAAGGGATTTGGCAAGGGCGGGCGAGAATGTGCGTTCCGTCACTTTGGAACCGTATTTTTCGCTTCTGTTTATCGCGTTGGTCTATTTTATTTTGGTGCTTTGCCTGACTAAACTGCTTAAAATCGCTGAAAGGGGGCTGGCAAAAAGTGACAGAAGTAATAGGCGTTAAAGATTTACATAAAAGTTTCGGTGAAATTGAGGTATTGAAAGGCATTAATTACACTGTTAATAAAGGCGAAAAAATCGTTATTGTCGGTCCGAGCGGCTCCGGCAAAAGCACTTTTCTGCGCTGCCTTAATCTTCTGGAACAGCCGACTTTCGGACAAATTGTTTTTGACGGGGAGGATATTACCCATGCGAATAAACGTCTGAATCAGGTGCGGCAGAAAATGGGCATGGTCTTTCAGAATTTTAATTTATTCCCGCATTTAACCGTGAGAAATAATATCACATTGGCGCCGGTTCAGCTTAAAGTAATGAGCGGCGAAGAAGCGAACCGCCGCGCGGACGCTCTGCTGACCCGTATCGGTCTGTTGGATAAAGCCGAAACTTACCCGAATATGCTTTCGGGCGGGCAGAAACAGCGCATTGCCATTTTGCGGTCATTGGCTATGAATCCCGACGTTATGCTGTTTGACGAGCCAACATCCGCTTTAGACCCCGAAATGGTGGGCGAGGTTTTATCGCTGATGAAAGACTTAGCCGCCGACGGCATGACAATGATTGTGGTGACGCATGAAATGGGGTTTGCCAAAGAAGTGGCGACAAGCGTGCTGTTTATGGACGGAGGTCAGATTTTGGAGGAAGCTCCGCCGGAGCAGTTTTTCACATCCCCCAAACACCCGCGATTAGTGGATTTTTTATCTAAAGTGCTGTGAAAATTTCAAAAAACTTATTTATAGATATATCAAAGAAACGCCGCGATAAAACAGCGTTTTTTGCACTATTCCGGTTATTTGTTTATTGAAAAGCAGCCAGAAATGTATCGAGAGCTTTCTGATATTTATTTATGTTCTGGTCGTATTCTGACGCAAATTTGAACGAGGCGTCATTTACGCATGTGCGAACCATCCAGCCGGCATTGCCAAGCTGAGATGAAAATACTATTCCGAAATCGCAACTCAAGCCTTGGCGGATAATATCAAGCATGTCTTTGGACTCGTCGTCTCTAGCATATTTGCTCTTTAACGCTATATCGTAATATGCGGGAACAACGATTTTATTGCTTGCAACACATAACGCTTCAGTTATCAGTCCGGTAAAGTCAACATCTTTTACGTCAACAGGTATTCCGAACATAGTATGCTGGTCGCGTGACGAAGTTTTATACTGAGCCTGGTCTTTTGTCTGTTTAGGGTACGGCAGTATACCAAAATCCGTTTCAGTAGCTCTTAACTTTTCCGCGTCGCTTAATGTCGTCGGGAAAAATAAAATCTGATTGTCGGCGAACATATTGAGAACCATAGCGAGCAGTTGGTCATACTGATTGGAACTTATTAATTTTTTGAAATCAGGATTTTGACCGGTGTATGTCATACTGTCCGTAGAAGTCGCGAGATTATACATTGTCTGCGCCAAATTTAACACTTCCGGCGAGCCGAGATTAAAATACGGCACGCCCTTATCATCTTTCAATGTTGTCGGAATATTGAACGCATTATGAAAATTGTTGAAAAACAAATCGTCGTCAAACAGCGCGCCGTACCGGTCTTCGCTGTACATTTTGCCGTCGCCGTTTAAATCTGCCGATACCCCTTTACACATCTCAATCATTTTATCGAGCGTCCATTCGCCATTTTTTACGAGAGTATACGGGTCGTCAAGATTGAAATTTTTAAGCATTCCTTTGTTAAAAAATATCACGTAAATAGTTTCCCAAAGATTTGTGGTTATATCGCCGGGCACAATATACAGTTTTCCATTTATCGTAAGTTCGTTGACGGCGTTCTGTGACCACCACGGTTCAGTCAGCCGCAAATGCGGGACGTCGAGAAGATTAAGATATAAGCCCGCGCTTATCATATTGCCTATATACGCCTCGTAGCCGTCAACCAAATCATATGCTCCGTCGCCGGACATGATTGAAGCTTTCAGCGTATTTATAAAAGTATCCTGATCCCCCCATTCCCCGGGAACAGGTATAACGTTTATTTTTACGTCATATTTATCTTCTACTGTCTGATTGCGTTTGAATACTGCGTCGTTTATAACGTCCCCGTTTTCTTCTTCGACGGAAAACTGCGCAACCTGCGACGCTCTGGACATGATGTTAAACTCTCTTCCGTCATATGTTTTTTCGTCAAGGCCGTCGAATATATTTTCGGCGGTTGTCGTATTTTGGCTTGCGCCGTCGGATATATCGACGGCGGACGTGTCTGATTTATTATTGTCCGTATTGCTTTTGCTGCCTCCGCACGCCAAAAACAAAGGCAGAAGAACAACAATCACGCCAATCAACGCTATTTTTTTCATTTTATTCATATGGGTTATCCTTTCAATATAATTTTTAATCGACTTTCAGCATAATATTAACTCAATTTTAATAGAAAAATATGAACGTTAAATAAATAATTTTCATAAATTACTTTCAAAATTATACATATTTTTAAGATATTATAAATTTGTAGGGGCGGTAATATGCCGCCCGTAGAAAAAGGAGAAATTATGAAAAACATACATGAAGAATTACTTGCAGATTTTATACAACAACTATCTTCGAAAGATCCAATACCCGGCGGAGGGGGAGCAAGCGCACTAATCGGCGCAGTAAGCGCGGCATTATGTTCCATGGTGGCAAACCTGACATCTGGAAAGAAAAAATATATGGAATATCAGGCGGATATTGACGAAATCCTTAGATTTACATCAATATCGGTTCCAAAACTGTTGGACCTGATTGAAAAGGACGCCGAAGTATTTGAGCCTCTTTCCGCCGCTTACGGTATTCCAAAAGATGCGACGGGCAGAGATGAAATACTCGAAAACGCGCTTGTTGCGGCGTGTTCCGTGCCAATACAAATATTAACAGAAATATCGGTTATTGTAGATATTATAGAAAGCCTTTACGTAAAAGGCTCAAGGCTTCTGATAAGCGATGTTGCAGTCGCGGCTTCAGCCTGCCGTTGCGCTATAGAAAGCGCAATAATGAACGTTTATATTAACACTAAACTGATGAAAAACCGGGATTACGCAACTCAGGTAAATGCAGAAGCAGAGGCTATATTCAGCGACGGCGTAAGACGATGCGACGCGGTATATCAAAAAATCAGCGATGAATTGAGGTCATAATTATGCAGGAATTAAAAGGTATGCCGGTCGTGAACATGCTGAACGAAAATTTTTTAACGCAGACCGGAATATTAAAAACTAAAGGGATTACCCCCAGACTCGCGGCAGTGCGAATCGGCGAACGGGACGACGATATATCCTACGAAAAAGGAATAATAAAACGGTTTTCCGCAGTTAATGCCGAAGTTAAAATAACTGTTCTGCCGGCTGACGTATCTCAGAATGAACTCGAAGAAACGATAACGTCTCTTAATCATGACAAAACTGTGCACGGAATATTATTATTCCGACCTTTGCCGAAACATCTTTCTTTAGAGCCAATAACGTTTATTATATCCAAAGATAAAGACGTAGACTGTATGGGAATAGTTAATACCGCCAACGTTTTTGCGGGCAATAAAAAGGGATATGCCCCCTGTACACCCCAAGGTGTAATTGAAATGCTCGACTATTACGGAATCGACGTATCGGGTAAGAAAGCCGTGATTGTCGGTCGAAGTTTAGTTGCGGGGAAACCGCTCGCAATGCTGCTGCTTGATAAAAATGCAACGGTCACGATTTGCCATACAAAAACGCTGAATCTCGCAAACGAATGTAAAACGGCGGATATACTGATATCCTGCGCGGGTGTCGCAAAAATGATAACTTCTGATTTCACAAATCCCGACCAAACCGTTATCGACGTAGGCATTAATATGCTTGACGGAAAATTATGCGGCGACGTTGATTTTGATGATGTAAAAGATAAAGTGAAAGCTGTTACTCCCGTGCCCGGAGGAGTAGGAACAGTGACGACTTCCGTACTTTTAAAACATACGATAAACAGCGCGTTAAAAAATATTGATTTGTAGGACGCGTCTATTTATTCGTCGTTAATTTTGCCAATTTTTCTCTGGCGAATTTTGCTAATCCCTCAATTTGCAGTTCAAAGCATGCTTTGCCTTCCTCGGTTGAGGCTTCATTTGCAGGTTTTCCTGTGCTGATTGCGAGATTAGGGTTTTCATACCCGTCGTTAGCCTGCAAATTTACCCGCCCGTCCGTCAGATACATCATCATACTGGTTTCATAAAATCCGGCATGGTCTGAATACCGTTTCGGATTTTCTTTTTCCAATACCGTATATTCCATTGTAAAGCATACAGGTTCAGTCCCGTCGTCCGATTTCAATTCATAACATATTTCATCAAATAAATACTGCTGCGTTAAAGCATTATGACCAGAAACTATAATAACAAGTTTAAATCCCCTAGACAAATAATTTTCGCAAGCCGCTTTGATAAACTTTTTCAAAATCTCGTCGGGCATTTTATAAAACGACCCCGGCAGTTGAAAGCCTGCAACGGCATCCATTCCGCACCCCAAACCGTATCCTAAATCCCTTGTGCCGTCCGTCGCGAAATAAATCGGCGGCATAACAACTCCGCCAGTCTTTTTCGCCGTTTCCACGCAGAGCGACTCCGCCTTTATGGTATCGCACCCAAGCGGGTTCTGACGCCCATGCCATTCGACGGTTCCCACAGGCTGAAACGCTACGGGGAATTGGTCGAGGATATTAAGCAGTTCGCCGGGACGGAGGTACTGTATCCGCACTTCTTCCGGTATCGGTTCGAAATGAACAGATTCTTTTACTTTTTCAGGTTCATAATATTTTTTCATAATTATTTTTACCTCCATTTATTGTTTATTATATTTCATTACGTCAAAAAGACTTTTTTCACGGCTTCAAGATAACCATATCCGTACAAATCGTCCGGCAGCAAATACGACGTTTCTGTCCATTCGTTCCAACTGTTGATTGTTATAAGCGGCGGTTGGACCGGGTGAATGTCGGCATATTTTTTTGCGTGTCCAAGAGCTTTCGCAAAATTTTCGGGAGTGTTGTTTTTTACTATGCCGGGTTTGAATTCATAAAATCTCGGATTGTTGTCCCACCCTATCGAAACATGCGGGAAATATGGCTTTTTATATGTTTTTTCGTTGATTTCCCAGTGCCTGAGCACGTCTGCCACAATTTCGTTATAATCCCTGTCGATATTTACAAAATGAACAAATTGATAATTGGTAAAACTGTCAAACCCCAGTTTATCAAAAAGTTCCTGCGTCGTTTCGGTTCTGCCTCTGTCAAATCCGCTTAAATCGCTTAAATTATGCGCGTAATCTCCCCACTTTGTCAGTTGCAGGTGCAGACCATTCAAGCCGGATTTCACGCACTCGTTGCGAAACCAGTCAAGTGCGGAAACAGTGTTGTCAATCCCGTCAAGACCGCGTATCAGATTGTCTATGTCGTATATCATAAACACAGGCTTGCCGTCTATCTGATAATACAGCGGGGATTTGAAATATTTTTCTATGACGCGTTTTGCTATAATCTCAAACTCTTTTCTGTCAACCGCGCCGTCCCAGATTATATTATCCTGTTCCCATGAATTTCTTATATCCCATGTGTTGTTGGCTGTATGATTTGCCCACATGAGATAAAATTTCATTTTGCCGTTATTTTTCGCTTTCAGAAAACCATCATTCAGACAGTTTTCCAGAAACGGACGCCTGTCATACCAGTACCAATCGTAGATAAAAACGTTTACGCCGTGGTCTGTGGCGGCTTCGATTTGCATTTCCATAACATACGGGTCAGCCTCGTTGACATATCCCCATAAAGGCTTGCGGGGCCATGAATGTTCCGGGAACTTTTTCACAGCATTTTTGACGGACTGCCATTCGCCTATACCCTCTGCCCAGAACATTCTTGTTCTTTTTTCGTCGCCGGTATATGCGGGCCATACATACGCCGCGACGTCGTATTTGTTTTTTGTTGACATATTTGCTCTCCCTAAATTTTATGTTTATTTATAATAATTTTCACTTCTCTGCAATCACGCGCAGACACGCGTTGAGCGGGGTTTCGCCGTCTTCGCATATATAGTCCGGCGGCGTGCCGTATTCCTCGTTGCATGAACCGTCGGCGTTAAGCACATACATAGTGCTGTATTCGAAAGTCAATCCGCTGTTTGGAAGCATAACTTCATTAGGAGCAATACCACCGTCGCTTCCTCCGCCGCCCCACATTGTGCCAACAATCGTCGCAAATCCGGTATTTTTGCAGAATGCCGCAAAAGTTTCGGAAGCGGACGTCACACTCTTGTCCACCAATAAATATATATTGCCGTTAAACTGTTTCTCCCCTGTCGGGGATACGTCAATCGCATTTTTATACAGCCTGTCGAACATTTTTATATCATCGGTACTCACGCTTTTCATTTCCTGAATAATTTCCGACGAAACAGCTAACCTGCTGAGACTAAGTCCGCATGTCGCACTAAGATAATTCCGGTTTTCATTTCCCGGTTTTACAAAAAAATATTGATTATAGTCGAATTCTGTATTAATATTCGGCTGAACAATATTATCAATCCAATAGTTTATATCGCCGCCTGTGCTGCCGGTTATGTCGATAATCAGATTTTCGCAGTCTTTTATCTGCGAATAAAAATTGCTTATCTGTTTGTAATTTAATTCGATACATGATTTATTCATTAATTTTATCTTCATATAGGCTGTTTTACTGTCAATAATATTAAATGAAACGTTATCATCGACAGATATTACAGTAGCATACGTAGAAGGAAAGCCTATATAATTCAATTTCCCGCAGCCGTGAAATTCCGACAAACATTGGCTTATTATTTGACCGAAGGAATCCCAATTTATACTACCGTACTTCATAATTTCGTCGAGATATTTTTGTTTTACAGTATCTTTGTCAACGCCGTACTTTCTTTGAGCGACGCCAAAAAACGCGTAATTATCCTCAAGAACCTGCCACATATAGTTATAGTCCGCGACGGCTTCGTCCTGCGATAAGACTAAACCGCCGACATCAAAAGTGTCGGTATCGGCGGTAAGTTGCGCGGTTGTCGGCTGCGTAGTAGTGGGTATAAACAACGCAATATCATTAGTGGTAGTATATGGATTTCCTTTGGTTGTCCGCTGATTCGCCGCGTCGTTGTTTAATTTCTGATTGTAAGCCGCTATTAATGCAATTACAACCAGAACAACGCCGACTATAATCAAATATTTTTTCATACGATACCTCTAAGTTAAAAATCAATCTTAGCATTGTGTAAAATTTGTAATACTTTGAAATATATATCTATCTTTTCGCTCAGTTCTTCTATTTTCAAGTTTCCAATCAATGAATTATCTAACACCCGTTCTGCGAGTTTTTCTGCCTGCCTGAAATAATATGGGATTTTTTCAATATCGCATATTTTGCATAAATAATTGTAATCTCTAAACCAAAATCCTCTGCCCTTTAGAAATTCACAACAATCATCTGAATAATGGAATAATTCGTATGAACAAATCGGAGCGACATAATGATTATTATAATAGCCAAAAATGTTTGGAATAGGCGCAAGCCGCGCGACATTTTCCATAGCGGCTGTTATTATATCCGCCGCTCGCAGTGTTTTCCAGTTTAGCGACGACCCAAGAAGAATGAAATCAGACGGCCATGGGAAAGCGTTATCTTTATCCTTGAGCCATGCTCTTGCTCCATTAAATTTCGCCGTTTTAATCTCTCTTGACACTTCGTCCAATGAATCGATATTTATCGCCTTTTGATATTTATCTATAAGTTCATTTTGAAACTTTACAAGTAGTTCATCCGCCGTTTCGCCTGCGATATGAAGGTTCGCAAGCGTCTGTACCCTGCTGAAATGAAATTTTTCTACAGGAGGATAAGAGCGTTTATCTTTCGTCGGGTTTACGTCTATCAGCAAGGCTTGTTTTGCTTTTTGCATAAATACATGATTCGGCTCTACCCCAAGTTCTCTCAACTTCGCAACACTTCCGTCCATTGCGTCACCTGCTCCTCCATGAAGATAAATCCCGAACCAACCGTCGTCATTTTGCTTTTTCAAAATTTGACATACTTCTTTTGAATTTACAATCTGCTCCTGTAAATCAAGCATATCCGGATTATTTTTATCAATAGATAAAATATCGCGGTTAATAATATATTTTTGTGCCGCAGTGCCATTTGTCTGTATCAGTTCGATTATTTCGTGCTTTTTCATAGTATTACACCTACAAATATGATTTTATTTATCATTATTATCTCGAACAGATTGCTTTTACGCCGTCTGTTCCGACTATGCTTACAACGAGCCCGCTTTCGTATATAATATCGTCGTCTTCGGACTTTGCAGTCCATGTTGCGCCGTTAATTCTCACTGCGCCGGTATTTTTGAAATTGTTTATTTCTTCCGTAACTATCGCGGTCTTGCCTATAACAGAATTATAATTTGTACTGACCGCTTTAAATTTTATAAATTTTTTAAAAATTGTCCGTGACAAAATCAATAATATTAATGCTATAATAAAAAAGACTAAAACCTGCGTCCAGACATCTACCGTCCCTGTCAGCGACAAAATGAAAGAAACAAGCGCCGCCGGTATAAACCAAAATGCCGCCGCCGCGCGGGTGTAAAGCTCCAGTATAGACGCAAAAACTATGATGCCAATCCAAATGTACGGCATAATCTCGCCCAAATTAACACACCTCAATTTAATAATTCTAAATATTTTTTAATATTTACGTATATATTATATTTTATCACATTTACAAAAATTTGTAAAGGAGAATATTGTTATAAAAACAGTTATAATAAACAAAAACGACGCAAATCAACGTCTTGACAAATTTTTAAGCAAAACTTTTGAAAATCTCCCAATGTCTATGCTGTATAAGTTTATCCGCACAAAAAAAATAAAGGTAAACGGCAGACGCGCGGATATAAGTTATAAATTGACAGAAGGGGATGTTGTCGATTTATATATAAAAGACGATTTTCTGGTGACACCTGACAATAATCAGAGTTTTAAAAATATAGTCCCAAAAATAAAAATTTTATACGAAGACGAAAATATTCTGCTCGCGGATAAAAAGCCGGGAGTTATAGTCCACCCCGACGAAAATGAAGAAATAAACACGCTTATAAATCACATCACAGCATATCTGTATAAAAAAGGCGAATATAATCCGGACTTGGAAAATTCTTTTTCTCCCGCTTTATGCAACAGAATCGACAGAAACACCGGAGGAATTGTGATATGCGCCAAGAATTCCGAAGCTCTGCGGATTATAAACGAAAAAATAAAAAACAACGAAATAAAAAAGTCGTATCTATGCCTTGTTCACGGTATTCTGACCAAAAAAGAAGATTTGTTGACGGCGTATCACCGCAAAAATCCGGATGATAATATAGTCGAAATAGATAAAAATAAATTCCCCGGGTCAAAAATCATACAGACAAAATATAAAGTCCTGAAAGAAAAAAACGGCATGTCGCTTCTTGAAGTCACGCTTGTCACTGGCAGAACACATCAAATCAGAGCGCATTTCGCGTATGTGAACCACCCGATTGTCGGCGACGGAAAATACTGTTTATCTCCGGAAATGAATAAATCAGACAGAAAAAAAGGCTTTTTTTCGCAGGCGTTGTATTCGTATAAAATGCAGTTTGATTTTTCTCCGGCTTCGTCTGCCGGGATATTGGATTACCTTGACGGCAAATTGTTCACAGTGGAAGATGTGGATTTTGCGCGGGAATTTATAGAAGATTAGAAAAATTTAAATTATCAGTATTGTGTTATTCTGAAATTTGTGATATAATCTATACGGTTAGATTTTATCAATTTGTTTACCAAAGAGGGATATTTATGAGGAAGTACAAAAATATAGCCATACTGCCTGCTATGCTGATTATAACATTCGCGCTTGGATACTTTTCGTACATAGATATAAAAGATACAGATACGGAAGAAACGGGTTTGCCGAATTATGACGGTTCAACCGACATAGCTGTTGCCGCCGTCACGGAAATACCGCAGACATCGCAAATAACGCAGCCAACACAGCCGGCGCAGACTGAAAATATTTACGGTTATATGTCGGACGACGGGGATTTATCCGCATGGAATATCATACCGGAAGTAAAAAAAAGATTTTTCACGGATTCAAATTTTGACATAGATAATATATCGAACAAAAATACCACGCCGTACAAACCTCTTGAAAATTTTGAAAAGCTGAAAAATACCGAATATTTTAAAGCGTCTCCGAAAAACCGCGACGCTATGACAAGCGCGCAGTACAGCGTTATAAAAACTTTGACAAGCGGCAATAAAATCGTAAACGTGTCGGTTAAAATAAACGATTCGGAAATATTGAATTATTATATTTTAACCGATAAAAACGGCAAATGCCTTACTGAAATATTTTACGGCAGTCTTGAAGAATTTGAAAGCGGCGGCAAATATTTAAAAGGCGAATTACAACAGTTAAACGTCGCTGATATAATAGACTCGGACACCGGAGAAATCGTAAAAGATTTTTATAACTGCGGCATATATCTGAGCCGCCCGAGCGTTTCCTCTAACGGACAGGCTCAAGAGCCGATGTATTCTTTCAGCGTTGGGCATACTTATTATTACGACGCTGAAAACGACCGGATTTATTCTCCGGAAGAAGCGGACGAATATAGCGGCGGCGGCAATTTAGAGCAAAAGAGTTACGTCAAATGCGGTTATCTCAACAAAGATTTCAATATACTAATTCCGCCGGTTTACGATTCTATTATGCCGTGCGATGATACATATGAACACTTCGTATATTTTATTGACAGCAAGTATTTTATAGGCGATATAGACGGCAATCAGATTTCGGAATATCAGTACGATGCTCTGTGCTGGTATTACGATTCATACGAGGGCAACGTCTACAGAGCGTTCAGGGACGGGAAATACTGTATTCTCGGTCCGGATTATAAAGAGATAGTTCCGCCGACCTACGACTTAATCGGGGTTTTCACCAATGGCTATGCCCCAGTCGTAGTCGGGGACGAAGCATATTACATAGACGGCAAAGGAAACAGAGTTGATGTTGAAACGGTAAAAAAAGCATATTTCGAAACTAATCCCGGAGACAGTGAAAGCGATTTTGACGCTAGTCTTCCCTACATATTTGAAAGCGATATAAATAAAAAAATAGAAAAATATTTCAGTAATATGGAAATTTGGAATGCGCCAAACTTAAATTTACTTGATTTGACAAGCCTGTTGTCGCCTCCCTGCCCCATTGATTCCATACTCTACGAATATCCCACAGTCACCAACGAAATGATAAAAGGCGAGATGAAGTATACGCTCGGCGTTGACGATTCGTATTTTCCGGACGAAAAGATGCAGGAAATAAGAAAAGACAATGAAATGCGTTACGACCCCGAAACAGACAGTTATACATTTGAGCGACCGGACGGTTTTTATCCGCGTTATGTTCTTGACGGCGCGTTATTGAATGTGCATGACAAGGGCAGGGATATCTACGAAGCGCAGATTCTGCCGGTCGTCATTGACTATACGGACGCTATGGGGCGCGGGTCGGAAAACTTCGATTTTGGCTTGCCAACAGCGTTTGTTTTAGGAAACAGCGGCGAAAAATATTATATAGACAGTTTTTTATCTCCTGAAATTATCGCAAGATATGAGGAAGAGGACTCTGCGTCCAGTGTCACATATAATTATTTTTATAATCTGAAAAAAGACGACCCGGAACTCAACACTTTAAAACAGGCGTATGAACAGTCGCTGGACAAGTACGAGACTTTGACGCTGACGTTTAAAATCACAGCGGGCGGGTTGATAAATCTTATGCAATAATCGCAAATAACGTTTAATTAATTTAAAATCGGGACGATAAATATTATACATAAATATGCAATAATATAAAAACAATAATAATATTAATAAAAAGGATTGTGAAAAATTATGCTGTATACGTACATCAAACAGAATTATGAATTTACAGACGAGGATAAAAAAAACTGTCTCAGGACATTTGAAATTATGCTCGAAATTACGCAAAAATTAAAGAAAAACGGAATTTTATCTTTGGAAACTGACCTTGATTCCTATGGGAATCCTTTTCTGCGCAAAGCTATATCTCTTATGATTGACGGCTTTGACGCCGAACAGATAAACAGTATTCTTGAAAAACATATGATTTTCGGGGATTATACAAGTAAAGAAGTTTTGGAACGGCTTTTGATAAAAGAAGGAATCAGTTTAATATTGTACGGACACACCACGTTCAGCGTCTATATGAATCTGTCGGCTTTTTTCGGCGAGGATTACATTGACGAAACCGAACGCGTCTATGAAAATTTTATCAATTCGACAATAAATAAATTTTACCGTCAAATAAGAAACGGAATAAAGTACTTTCCGAACAGGACGAATTTATTGGAATCCGAAATCAAAAGTTTAAGCGACGCCGATATTCAGAAAATATTGCATCATTTGGAATTCGACGAACTTGTTTTGACAGTAAACGGCTCGTCCGCATATGTTTCTGAGCGGATTTTAACTAACATATCCAAGAAATATGCCGATGATATATTGCAAATCATAGCTTTCGATTATAATTATAAAAGATATAACGATGTTGAGGCTGTTATACATATGCAAAACAAAGTGTTGGCTCTTTGCAAACATGAAAAACACGCGGGCGTTAAAAAATAAAATTACCGAACTTATTTCGGTATAGATAGGTAACAGGGGTCAATGTATGGCTGAATTTATGCAGTATGAAGACGTTGATCGTTTGCCGGTCGATAATTTGATTATTCGGCACATCAAAAATAAAAATGCAAATAAATTTGAGGCTTTTGATGATTTGGATTTGATATGCTTTGATTTATTAGATATTTTCGACATGAGCAAAGAGACGGAAAAGATTACTGTCTGTCAGACGGCAGAGCAGGTTTATTATATCTGCGAAAGTTTGGAAACGTCAGACAAACTGAAAACATTTTATCAGGCAACCCGGATAAACAAAACAACTCCGGCAACTCCGGATACCGTGCCGGCAAAAGAACTGTATGGATTTTTTGCGTTTCTGTTAAAAGACGATATTGATAAAATGGACGACTTGGAAGAACGTATCACAGATATGGAAGATGTGCTTTTAAAAGACAATAAAACTGATTATACCGTTGGGATTATATCTTTCAGAAAAGAGCTTCTGCGTCTGAAAAGATATTACGAACAATTAAGCCAGGTTTTCGACGGCATAATCGAGAATGAAAATCATTTTATTGACGAAAAAAACATAAAATATTTTAAATTTCTCGATCAGAGAGCGGACCGGCTGCTTTCGCATATTGTAAACTTACGCGATTATATAACACAGGTGAGAGAGGCGTATCAGGCGCAGATTGATATAGAGCAGAACCGTCTGATGAAAATATTCACTGTGATTACCGCCATATTCCTGCCGCTGACGTTAATTGTCGGCTGGTACGGAATGAATATGAAAATACCTGAATACGGGTGGAAATACGGCTATTTATATGTGATTGTGTTCAGCGTTGTCGTAGTTGTCTTGATGATAGTCTATTTCAAGAAGAAAAAATGGTTTTAATGCTATAATATTTTTTATATAAGGTCTGAATAAATTAATTATGGGAAATTGTCGGAAAAATAAAATAATAAATCTCGGCATAGTCGCGCACGTTGACGCGGGCAAAACCACCCTCACAGAACAGCTTTTACTCGCGGCAGGCGCGATAAGAGAAGCCGGAAACGTAGACGACGGCACCGCGCATACTGATTTTATGGAAATAGAACGCAAAAGGGGCATATCAATCAAAGCCGCGTCTACTGTCTTATCGTGGCGGGACTGTGATATAAATCTTATAGATACCCCCGGTCATACGGATTTTGCGGCGGAAGTCGAACGGTCCGTATGGGTTGTGGACTGCGTCGTATTTGTCATATCAGCCGTCGAAGGCATACAGGCTCAGACCGAGGTTATCTGGAAAGCCCTGAAAAACCTGAATAAACCCGTGATATTTTTTATAAACAAAACAGACAGGCTCGGGGCAAATCCCGAAAAAATCTTCGACGATATTAAAAATAAATTTACGAAAGACGTCGAGACGTTTGAAAATACAGACGTCTCCAAAAATATTTTTACACAGCAAATCGAAGAAGCAGTCTGCGAAAAAAACGATGTTTTATTGGAAAAATATCTTGACGGTAAAATTTCAGAATCAGATAAACAGGAGATCTCGGACGAGTTGAAAAAGCAGTTCGCAGAGTGTCAAATTTATCCGGTTATGCAAGGCTCGGCTATATCAGGTAAAGGCGTGCCGGAGATTCTCAATCTGATATGCTATATATGCCCCGATTCCAATTTAACCGGCGATCCGGACGACGAAGCGTCCGGGGTTATATTTAAAATAGAGCATGACAAACAGTCCGGGCGGCTCGCTCATGTGAGACTGTATTCAGGCTCGATAAAAAACAGAGACGTTATTCACAATAAAACAAGCGGTCTCGACGAAAAAATCGTGCAGATCCGCAAAAATAAACTAAACAAAGCCATAGACACCGGATTTTTGACTGCGGGCGATATTGGCGTCATATGCGGCTTCTCTAACGCCAAACTCGGCGATATTATCGGCGCGGGCAAAAATATCCCGCCATCGTATAAAATTGCCTCGCCGCTTCTGCGCGCGAAAATCACCCCGTCGGACGACAGCAAATATCCCGAACTTGTCGCGGCGATTTCCGAACTTGCCGCCGAAGACCCATTGCTCGAAATGTATTGGGTGCAGGACGAAAGGGAACTTGTCGTCAATGTCACGGGGCTTATTCAGATAGAGATTTTGGAAAGCATAATCGCCGCAAGATTTGATATAGACGCAAAGTTTTCAAAGCCGTCGGTTATATATAAAGAAACGCCGACAAAACCCGGTTACGGCTTCGAGGCGTACACAATGCCCAAACCCTGCTGGGCGATTATTAAATTTTATATAGAGCCTGCAGAGAGAGGGCGCGGACATACTTACAAAAGCGAAGTCGGGGACAATAAAATCTGGTACAGATACCAGTCCCAGATAGAACAAGCAATTCCGGACTCGCTCAAACAGGGTCCGCTCGGCTGGAATGTCACGGACCTGCATATAACGCTTGTGGACGGGGAATCGCACTTCTTGCATACGCACCCGCTTGATTTTATGATGACTACGCCCATGGCGATGATGAGGGGGCTTGTGGACTGCGGAACGACGCTTCTTGAGCCTATGCTGGATTTCAGGATAACCGCAGACGAGAGTTTAAGCAGTAAAATAATAGGCGAAATAATCGCCATGCGCGGCACATTCGAATCGCCGACGATAATCAACGGGAATTTCACGATAGAGGGCAGGTATCCCGCCGCGACAAGCACCGATTTTCCGGTTAGATTAGCCTCGATAACATCCGGGCGCGGAACTCTCGCGGCGGCGTTTTCGGGATATGAGCCGTGTCCGCTTGAACTCGGCGCAACGACGCCGTACAGGGGAGTAAATCCGCTCGACAGGGCGAAATATATTCTGCATATACGGCACGCTTATAAATAAAAATTTACACAATTTTGCTTGATATTTTTATTTTTGTATCATATAATAAGTGCAAATAAATAAAAAATTAATAAAGGGTGGTGTTTTTAGTGGCATGGGCATCATTTTTCCCGTCGTTTGTGGCGTCTATCGTTGAGTTTGTCGAGGCTCTGACGATTGTCTTGGCAGTCGGCATGACAATCAACTGGAAGAGCAGTTTATGGGGCGCGGTTGCAGGAGCGGGCGCGCTGTCAGTTATTATCGCGATATTCGGCGCGGCGATTCTGCAGATACCGATTGATATTCTGCGGTTTGTTATCGGCGTTATTCTTATCTTGTTCGGATTGCAGTGGCTGAAAAAATCCATACTTCGATACAGCGGACACAAAGCGCTTCACGACGAGGAAGAAATATACAAAAGAGAAGTGGAAGAATTAAAATCGCGCGGGGAAAATCATACAAAGTTCAATAAATTCGGCTTTATTACGTCTTTCAAGGGCGTACTGTTGGAAGGATTGGAAGTCGCGTTTATCGTCATCAGTTCAGCCGCCGCAGTAAAAACCGCCTCGACCGGACTTGTATACGCCGTACTTGGCGCGGCGGCAGCATTTGTATTAGTTGTAGTTCTTGGCGCAATCGTACATAAGCCGCTTACTTTAATCCCTGAAAACACGCTGAAATTCGCCGTTGGCGTAATTATCACGTCTTTCGGCACATTCTGGTCAGGCGAAGGATTACATGTCAACTGGCCACTATCAGACTTTTTTATAATTATACTGGCGGCATTCTATCTCGCGGTCAGTTTAGGGATTATTGCTATGCTGAAATCGCGTAAAGCGGCGCAGGAAAAAGAAACAGAGGATATATCAGAAACGGAGGGCGAAAAATAATGAAAGTATTAAAAGCTGTAAAAAGGGTTTTATGGGAAATTTTCGACTTCTTCTGCGGAGACTGGTGGAATTTGATTGGACTTGCGGTAACGGTGCTGATTCTGTTTGCGATAGATAAATTTGAATTTTTAGCGTTTCTGCAACCGGCGAACTTTATCCTGTACCCGGTATTGATCGGACTGACGCTGATGTTTGCCTTAAATAAGGCGGCAAAAAAATAAACTCACGCAATAAGTGAATTCTATTCGCTTAATTGATTATTGATTTTTAAATCAGAATGATATATAATAAGCTTACAAGTGCTTGTAGGCTTATTTTTTAGTTATTTATCTGGAAACGGAGGCATGATTTTATGACAAATAAAATAGGCGAAAAAATAAAAAATTTACGAAAAAAGTCAAATGTTACGCAGGAAAAACTTGCAGATTACTTAGGGATTTCTTTCCAGTCGGTATCCCGCTGGGAATCAGGGGTGTGTTACCCGGATTTGGAGATATTGCCGGCAATCGCAAATTATTTCAGCGTAACCACAGACGAATTATTAGGAGTTGATATTATGAATAAACGGGGACGAAAAAGGGAAATACTGGGACAGTACAAGGAAAATTTTTCAAAAGGATTGGTAGAAGAAAATATCACGATGCTGCGAAGCGCAATAAACGAATTCCCGAATGAATATAATTTATTAAGTCATCTTGCTTTTTGTTTAGGCATTAAAAGCAAAAGAGATAAGGAATCGGAAGCCTATAAAGAATCCACGGCAATATATGAGCGTATCTGGAAAGATTGTCCCGATAATAAAATTCGTTACAATATAATAGAATATTTGGCACGCCGTTATAAAGATATGGGCGAAAAAGGTAAAGCAATGGAACTCGCTTTTGAACTGCCAGTGATTACTCTGGACGATGTGCTTGGGGAACTATATGAAGGCGAAGAAAAAGCAAGACATTTCAAATATCAAATATTAAAAAACTGTGATGTTATTACACGCAATATAGCATCAAATTTTGCCCAAGCGAAATATAGCGACGATACATACATGATAGGAGTACAAAAGCGAATAGAGTTGAACAAAAAAGCAATCGGGATTTTTGAAATAATTTATGAAAAAGGAGATTACGGTTATTGTAATGAAGAAATGGCGGGATTTTATTTAAATGTAGCATCAAATTATGTGCTTTTGCAAGATTTTGACAATGCGCTCGACTGCTTAGAAAAAACTGTCGATTATACAATAGCATACGATACTTTGCCCGAATCGTTCACACATACATCGACAATTGTTGAAGGTGATGTAGTTTCAAAAACTCAAGTAGCCAAAATTACTACTGCCAACGACAGTTATGTAATGCTGCAAAAGCTATCCGACGAAAAATATGACCCAATCCGAGAAACCGAGCGTTTCAGGGCAGTCACTGCGAAACTTGAACAATACGCGAAAAAAGAAACATAAAAATGTAGGGGCGACCTCACGAACGCGTTCGTGAGGTCGCCCCTACGCATTAAATACCCCGGGTTACCTCAAAAATCCCGTGGCCTCGCCCGTATGCAGCAGCGTTAGTTTGTGCAGGGCGCGCGTAATCCCGATGTATATCATCTGACGGTCCATGTCGTTTTTGTAATTTTCACTGTCTGTGTCGGGCAGAATAACGCAGTCAAACTCCAAGCCTTTGGCAAGATACGCCGTCGTTACGACTAAATCGTTCGTGAATTTCTCGCTGGTTACAGTTATCAGAGCCGTTTCGATATCCGCTTTTTCTTTCAGAAGTTTGTGCAGATTTGCGGCTTGTCTGTCCGTTTTACAGATTATGCCGATTGATTTGAATCCTTTTGGGGGATATTCTTTTATCAATTTTATTATCTTTTCAACCTGTTCGTTATTGTCTTTACATTTGATTATATCCGGCTCGTCGCCGTGACGCTCTATAATCTGTATTTTGTCGTTTGGAATAATCCGCCTCGCAAAATCGGTTATTTCAGTCGTTGACCTGTAACTTTTCAATAAAGTCATCGTATTGACGGTTGTTTTCGGTATTTTTGCATATATCTCCGCGATGCCCTCCTGCGACGACGAACTTATGAACGGATTTACAAGCTGGCTGATGTCGCCGAGAATAGTCTTTTTACCCGGGAACATTCTATTAAACAAAGCGTAATGCACGGGAGAATAATCCTGCATTTCGTCTATCAATAACTGCTTGACGTATAAAAAACTGTCAACGCCGAATAAAGTGCTTTTCAGATATAAAAGCGGCGCGACGTCATCGTATGGAATCCAGGTTGCATCAACTTTATGGGTCAGCTGCGTTTTTGCGTTGATTTGTTTGTTTATTTTAATTTTTTTAGGCGTATACATTTTTTCCGCGCCAATATGTTTATACATATCGGCGTATAGTTTTAATATATCTTTCGAGTCTTTGAACATGGAGTATATTTTATTTGTCAGCCATATAAGTCTTATTTTGACGCGCTTTATGTTATAAAAGTCGATGATTTTGTCTATTATGTCCTCGATTATCATATCAAGGCGTTTTTTTACAGGGAATCTTTTGTACGCGTAAAACCTGTCGTTTATATAATAATCCGAGATTTCAAACGGTCTTGTCAAATCGTATGAGCCGCGCTCGTCCTGAACATAAATAACCGTCTCAGCCTGAAAATTGTTTTTTTCGATAAACGATATATATCCGTTCATCATATCGAGAAATTCGTTTGACGATTTGAATTTTATCCTCTCTATCAGATTTCTGTCATAATTTTCAAGAAGCTCGGATATCTGCCCGTATGAATCCTGAAATTCGCATGTTTCGTCGAGTTCGTGCTCGGCGATATCGTAGAAAGTCATCTGGAGTATCTGGTCTTCGCCGAGCTCAGGCAGGACGTTTGATATATAGTCCGAAAAGACTTTGTTCGGCGATATAATCATCATATTTTCTGAATATATCTTGTCTTTGAGTCTGTACAAAAGATATGCCACTCTGTGAAGCGCTATAGAGGTCTTTCCCGACCCCGCAACGCCCTGTATAATCAGAACGTCGGATTTTTCGTCCCGGATAATCGCGTTCTGCTCTTTTTGAATTGTGGCGACGATATTCTTCATCTTGTCACTGGTGGCTTTGCTCAACTGTTCCTGCAAAATTTCATCATCGATAGTCAAATCGCTCTCAAACATATAATCTAATTTTCCTTCTGATATTTTATACTGCCGCTTCAGGTTTATTTCCCCGGTTATAATGCCTTTAGGGGCAATATACTGCGCTCTACCGACCTCGTAGTCATAAAACATGCTCGCAATCGGCGAACGCCAGTCGTATATTATATTTTTCATGCTTTTGATATACGAATGTATGCCTATATAAATCTGAAAGTTTCCGTACTGGTCTACGATCGAGCCGCGTTTTATACCGTCCGCAGACTTTTTATCGTCAAACAAAAAAGAAATTCTTCCAAAATAGGGAGAATTAATCATCTTTAGAAATCTTCTGTTTTTTGCCACTAAACCGTAAGCCGAATCTACCATGCTTTCGAGAACCTGTCTGTTTGCCCTGACTTCTGTCGGGTCCATTTCATAGACTTTATCGTGCATGTATTTCTGCGTTTCCTGAATATATTCGCTTTCTTTTGAAATTGCCTCCTGGATTTTTTCGCTTTCTCCTTTTAGTTCCTCAATGATTTTTGTTACATATACTTTTTCCTGCTCTTGTGTAATGTTTAAATCAGGCATACCCATAAAATAACGCTCCTAACTTTTACAAATTTTCACTTTTATTTTTATATATTTTTATACAACGAGAAATTAATTATATCACATTACACAAAAAATTGCAATAGGTTTTATAAAATTTTTATAGTAAATGTAAAAATATTTTTTTATTGTCTTGTTTTTTTGTTATCACCTTAACTATTTTACACTTTATGGTTATAGAAAATACCGTTGAATTTCCCAATATAATATCTTTTGTAAACCATATAAAAAACAAATTGAATAACAAAGTATATAAATCCTATAAAAGACGCTATAAGTAAAGAAAGTAAACTTTCGTTAGCGGATATGAAATAAATATAAATATCTACAGTTATAATTGATAGTATAATCGGCATTATAAATAAAATTAGAAGCTCTTTAGAAATCACGCTAAATAATTCCTTTTTTGTAATTCCTATCCTATAGATTTTTTTATATTTTATTTTTTCATCTTCAAATTCTATCATCATCTTAAAATATATCATTGCTGCAAACGAAAATAAAGATAATAAGCCAATAAACACAAATAAAAATAACATAAACGAAGCTCCTTTTATATTTTTATTATACGTAGCAATTTTAGATGATAGTTCATATATTCTATTTGCGGAAAATGAATTCCCATTGTATTTTATATTATTATTCTGAAGAGTCTGCGAAAGTTTATCGGCAATCACTGAAGTTTTGCGCCAATCCTTGAAATCCAAAAGTCTGATTTGACCAACTTCAATATCATTGGATTTATTTTGTTTTATATTGAGATAATCCTGACTGCTGATTATAATTAACGTGGAATTATTTAGTGATGTTAATCTGTTAAACAACACTTTTTCTATATTATCTTCGCAAATATAAGTAATATCAAATATGTTTATTTTATCTATTTCAGTTATATCATGCAGATAGCCGTCGTCTGGAACAATTTGAAATAAATTTTTGAAACAGCCGCTGGTTACATTAATATTATAGCCCAATTTTTCTCTTATTTCTAAATCTGAAAATATTTTGACCGAACCAGTTCCTATATATTCTACGGAAATATCATCGCTTGGTTCTGTATCCCCGGATTTTACTATATTATAAAGTTCATCTTGGGAAATTTTATTTATATTTTCGATTTCTTCAAATGCAATGTCGTACGGCGCATATTCTGTCGCGGATTTTTGCGCGTTAAATATAAATAGCGCGGCAATACTGATAAAAAAAATTGTAATGCTTGAGAATATAACCCCCAAAAATAGTATTTTTTTAGATTGCCCTATTGAATATTTGATGTTAGAGAGAAATAAAATGTTTTTGATATATTTTTTTGGCGACAACTTTAAAATTTTAGAGAGTATAAAGTATATATTTGAAATTAATAAAAACACGCCTATGAAATATAAAATTATACTTCTCAATATAACAAAATTTTTATCAAGTCCGTAATTTAAGCTTATATCAACCGAGGCTACAATTATAAAAGAAATTCCAATAATTGCGAAAATAGGGGAATTTAAAATATTTCCGAACCCTTTCCGCGATGATTTCAATAAATTTATGATACTGTACTTGAGTGCAATTAAAGAATTAAACGTAATAACTAAAGTATATATTATTGCGAAAAAAAGTATGGTATATAAATAGCTCTCAGGAGAAACAGTATATGAAATGCTGTTTAAATCCAATATCTTCATACAAATAATATAAAAAATATAAGAAAATATTCTGCCTAATATTCCCCCTGAAACTATAGAAATGAACCCGATTATGCTGTTTTCAAAAATTATATTTCGGACAATGTCAGTTTTTGTCATTCCAATCATCATTAAAACGCCGTATTCTGACCTTTTAAATTTCTCAAATGACGCTTGCACATAAAAAATGAAAAAAATAGCAAATAATGCAATCCCAAAAGTAGGCGCAATAACCATATCCGAATAATACGGATTTACTATGTTTGGATTCATAAAAGTTTTATTCGTCAGAATCGTCATATAACTAAAAAATATCATAACAGTGAAACTGCTGCTGAGGAAAAAAAGCACATATCTCCTGAAATTTGCCCTAAACATACGGAAGAAAAATTTATTTATCATCTATATTTCCTCCGATTTGAGAAAGACAATCTAATATATTATGAAAAAATTCTGTTTTCCCGTTTACTTTTCTTATTTCGTTATTAATTTGCCCGTCCTTAATAAATATGACTTTAGAACAATAACTTGCGACAAAAGCATCATGCGTCACCATAATTATAGCTATTTGTTTCATCTCATTGAGCTGTTGAAAGCATTTCATAACTTTTTCAGACGCGTTGGAATCCAAATTGCCTGTCGGCTCATCTGCGAAAATAATTTCAGGATCGTTAATTATAGCTCTGCAAATGGCAGCTCTTTGTTGCTGTCCGCCTGATACCTCATATGGATATTTATTTACTATATCTTCGATGTCAAACATTTTAACTGTTGTATTTACTTTTTGCTCTATTTCATTTATATCTTTTTGGTCCAAAATCATAGGAAGCATAATATTTTCTTCTATTGTAAGACTGTCTAAAAGATTAAATTCCTGAAATACAAATCCAAGATTCTGACGGCGAAAAAGCGCAAGTTCATTTGCAGTCATCAAAGAAATATCTTTATCGGATATTCGCAAATTTCCTGATGTGAAATTATCTATGCCACTTAACACATTTAAGAGTGTGGTCTTTCCACTGCCCGACGACCCCATGATAGCGACAAAATCCCCATTTTCTATTGTAATATCAATGTCATTAACTGCGTGAACGCCGCCTTTACCATTTTTGGTGTTATAAATTTTATGTAGTTTTTTTGCTTCAAGTAATATCATGTATAACCTCATATTTTATTAAACACAAAGAATCTTCACCAAAATCTTTGATAAAATTATACTATAGTATTTTAAATTTTGCAATATAATTCAATATTTTTATAAAATTTATTACAGAAAAACTATTTATTTTGTGTTATAATATAATTATAAATTAAAAATGACGAGGTATTTATTTATGTTTCTTAAATTTATCTGCTGCGATGTATTCGCAAGAATGGCATGCAAATTTGTGTCTGAATCCCAAAACTTTGTGGATATAGAATTTGTGCATATGCTTGCGCACGACGAACCGCAGAAATTAAACCGCATTATAAAAGAAAAAATCGAGAACAGCGTAAACGATCCACGACGCAAATACGACGCAGTTATTCTCGGCTACGGTCTGTGCGGCAACGCCGTTATCGGTCTATCCTGCCCCATTCCAATGGTTATTCCCCGCGCCCACGACTGCTGTACC
>WQYZ01000026.1 GCA_009780985.1 Oscillospiraceae bacterium
AGAAAAGATTGATTTTGATTTTTTTAAAACTTCAATAAAAGCGGATATGATTAATGACGATGGGATTTTAAATGCGCTGAATTTCTGGAAAAATCAAGAAATATTAGATTATGAATATGAGGCTTCAGCCGGACAGAATAGTAAAGGCGTAAATATGGACAATATTATAAGTATTCTGAGTAATATAAAAAAAGATATAAATATTATGAATACTCCCGGCGAAGACGACGATTCGGACGATTCATACGAATTTGATGAAATTTACAGATTTAACAGAACAAACAAAAACATAAAAATAAACAAAACAGGGAAATGCGAAAATTGCGAAAAATTAAAAAATGCAAAAAAGACGGATAAATCAGATAAAATTGATGACTCTGACAATTTAAACAAATTTGAAACAGCGAGTATATATAAAAATGCAAAAGAAGAAACAGAAACATTTGAGATATCAATTTTGACCGATGATTATGACAATTCTGAAAATTATGAATTTGAAATTGAAGACAGCATAAAAGATATAAACAATACAGAACCCGAAACTTCTGAAAAAAGTGCAAAACCGGAGAAAAAATCAAATACAGCAGTAAGACCGCAGCCGGTTGCTTCCGGTTCGGTATCGATAGATAAACTGAGCGACGCGCTTGAAACCAGCGAGGATTTTCAGCGTTTATATCAAACCGCTCAGATAAAAATGCGCTCTATGTTTAATACGGCGGAGATTGAAATATTATATAACTTATATGAAATAAATAAAATCGAGGTCGATTTGATATTAAAACTTGCGGAAATATGCGTTGAAGAAGGTAAGAATAACATCAGGTATTTAGAAAAATTCGCATTGGGGTTAGCGGCTAACGGAATTCTGAATTTCAGGGACTATGAAGCGAGTTTTGAAGAATCAAGAAAAGTGCAGCAATTTGAAGATAAAATAAGGACACTGTTCAATATAGGAGACCAAAAACTTACGGCAAAAGAGCGAAATCATATAAAAACATGGGTTCTTGAATTTGATTTTCCCGACGACGTATTATTGGAGGGATATAAAAAATGTATAGAGTCCGGAAAATTTGAAAAAGCTTCAATAAATTATATAAACGGTATATATATTAAATGGCATGAAAAAGGCTTCAAAACGCTTGACGATATAAATAATGAATACGGCAGTCCAAACGGCGGTTTCAGCACAGACGGTAAAAAGACGTCAAGTTTTAACCTGGAGCAGTTTTTCGAAAAGGCAGCTAAAAAATCAATGAAGACAATGAAATAGCAGAAACGCGAATGATAGCCAAACACAGAAACGTGCAAATATAAAATATTTTTCGAGGAATATTATGGCTTATAACAGTAAAGTTATAAATAAAGTTATAAACGATTTTGAGAACAAATCGAAAATAGCGGTTGCGGTAGCTGAAAAAAAGCGGAGCGAGATATACGGGAAGTTGCCCGAACTTTTAAATATCGACAGAAAATTGACCGGGACGTATATAGAACTTATCGACGTTATTTCAAATCAAAGCGACAATATTGATATAAAAATAGCAAATATTAAAAATAAAAATAAAAATCTGCAAAAGCAGAGAAAATTATTACTGAAAGAAAACGGCTATCCTGAAAATTATACGGACCCCATTTACGAATGTGGGATATGCGAAGATACGGGATACAGGAAAATGGACGCTTTTGGCAGAGAGGAAGTTATGTGCGACTGTATGAAACAGTCTTTGGCGGCGGAAAGCCTGAGGATTTCAGGGCTTGGGAAAATAGTCAGGACACAGAATTTTGAAAATTTCAGATTAGACTATTATGAAAAGAAAGCCCAAAATTCAGCGAAATCTTCAAATTCCTCGCCGACAGAAAAAGAGAAAGTAGTCCCGTACGAACGAATGGAAGAAGTATTGAAAATCAGTAAAGATTTTGCGGAAAATTTCGGCGAATCGGAAAATACTGAGGAATCAGAAAAAAATCTCATGTTTATAGGTCCGACAGGGTTGGGGAAAACGCATTTATCGTCGGCTATAGCGGCTGAAATTATAAAAAAAGGTTTTGACGTTTTATACGATACGGCGCAAAGTATATTATATTCTTTTGAAAAGCAGAGATTCGCAAAAGCCGGGACATTTGACTCTGATATTCTGGACAGATACATGACTTGCGATTTGCTTATCATAGACGATTTGGGAACGGAATATTCGGGAAATATGTCTGTAACGTCGCTTTATAATATAATAAACACAAGATTAATCGAAAATAAAAGCATGATTATAAGCACTAATTTAAGTTTGAAAGAAATGAAAACAAAATACGACGACAGCATTGTATCAAGAATATTCGGGAATTTTTCTGTTTTAGAGTTTATCGGCGACGATATAAGATTTAAAAAATTATAAAAATTTATTTTATTTATATAATAAAAATCGGAGGAAAGATTAATCATGAAAATGACATTTCGCTGGTACGGAAAAGACGACCCTGTTTCGTTGAAAAACATATCGCAGATACCGTTAATGGACGGCATTGTGTCGGCTTGTTATGACGTCCCCGTAGGAAAAGAGTGGAAAGAAGAATCTATAAACGAGATAAAAGCACAGTCAAGTGCGCATAATTTGTCTTTTGAAGTTGTGGAAAGCGTTCCCGTTCACGAGGATATAAAACTCGGCAAAAAGGCGCGGGACGAATATATTCAGGTTTACAGAAACAATATAAAAAAATTAGCGTCTGCCGGAGTTAAAGTAATATGTTATAATTTTATGCCCGTGTTCGACTGGCTGAGGTCCAACTTATCTTATGAAAACAGCGACGGTTCGACTTCCCTGATATACAGGGAAGATGAAATATTGAATATGGACCCGAAAAAAGGCGATTTATCTCTGCCCGGTTGGGATTCGAGCTATACAAAAGACGGTTTGATTTCACTTTTGGACGAATATAAAAATATAGACGACGAGAAATTATTTGAGAATATAACTTACTTTATCAGAGGCATAATGGACGTATGCGAACAGTATTCGGTTAGAATGGCGATACATCCGGACGACCCGCCGTGGTCTGTGTTTAACCTGCCGAGAATAATCAGGGACGAAAAAAATCTCGAAAGGTTTTTGAGAATCCATGACAGCGAAGCAAACGGATTGACTTTATGCACCGGTTCTTTGGGTTCCGACGGAAAAAACAATGTCGTCGATATGATAAGAAAATTCGGCAAAAACAAAAAGATAGGGTTTATCCACGCGAGAAATGTAAAAGTTATCGGCGAACACCAATTCAATGAAACGGCTCACCCGTCGAAATACGGTTCTTTGGATATGTACGAGATAGTCAAGGCAATGTACGACGTCGGATTTGACGGCTATGTGCGTCCCGATCACGGGCGCATGATATGGGGCGAAACAGGACGTCCGGGTTACGGGCTGTATGATAGAGCACTCGGCGCGGTTTATCTCGGCGGATTATGGGAAGCGGTATGCAAAAATGGCTGAAACAGTTGAAATGCTGGATATATACGATAAAAACGGCAATAAAACCGGAATTACACGTAAAAGAAGCGAACCGATGAAAAACGGCGAATATCACCGTATTGTACATGTGTGGATAAAAAACAGTGAAAATAAATTTATAATCACAAAACGCAGTCCCGAAAAGAGAAATTGCCCGAATATGTGGGAATGTACTGCCGGTTTTATTTTTGCAGGGGAAGAGAGTTCTGTTGCCGCGTTGCGAGAAGTTAAAGAGGAAACTGGATTTATCCTTAATCTTGCAAATGGCGAATTGATATATTCTTTTATTAACGAAGACTACATCCACGATATTTGGTTATTTAACGAAAATGTAGATATAAAAACCGCAGTTCTTGAAAAAGGCGGGACATGCGATATTAAATGGGCGGTAAAAGACGAAATTTTAAGAATAATTGAAAAAGGCGAATTTGTGCCTTATATGGAATATGTCCGCGATATATTTTAAAATAAATAAAAATAAAACGGATAAGAAATGAATATTGAAAATAATTTAAGTAAAATAAACGCAAACAAAAAATACAAAGACAGTGTTTTTACGCGGCTTTTCGGCGAAAAGGATAAACTGGCAGAGTTGTACAATGCGATAAACGGTACAAAATATACGCCTGACGACATAACTATAACTACGTTGGAAAACGTAATATTTATAGGTCGCGTGAACGATATATCGTTCACAATAGGCGATAGACTAATCGTTCTGATTGAACATCAATCTACTGTGAATCCGAATATGCCGTTGAGATGTCTGCTGTATATAGCGCGGCATTACTAAATGCTGGCAGACAACGGGCGATGTACAGTACGCATTTAGTAAAAATACTACCACCGGAGTTTATAATGTTATACAATGGTAAAGACGAATACCCCGAAAAATCTACGCTTTATTTATCTGATGCTTTCGGGGACAGTAACATGGACAATCGCGAATTGAAAGTGAAAGTGTATAATGTGAACAAAGGACACAACCTAAAAATAATGTGTCAGAGTGAAACTTTGAAAGAATATTCTGTTTTTGTAGGACGTGTTTACGAAAATAAAGACAATGGATTTGAATTGGCAGAGGCGCTGGAGAAAGCGGTTAAAGATTGCATAAAAGATGACATATTAAAAAATTTTTTAGAAAAATATGGGAGTGATGTGATAAATATGTTAAGTCTTGAATTTAATTTAGATGACGCCAAAAGGGTTTGGAAAAAAGATGGTATAATAGAAGGTGAACAAAAAAAAGCTGAAGAAATAGCAGAAAGCTTATTAAATATTCTTGACATAGAAACGATAGCAGAAAAAACAAAACTTTCGGTTGAAGAAATACGCGAATTAAAAATTAAACATGAAAATAAGGTATAAATATATCAGGAGAGTCTATGGTTGAATCTAAAGGCTGGGATTGGGAGAGTATAAAAGATAACCCTGAATATGCGGCACATTTAAGACCGACGGAATTTGGATATTACTATTCCAATATATGGAAAGATGCGGGTCGCGAAACTGTTTTGGACTTGGGCACAGGTCTTGGTCGTCATGCTATTTGTTTTGCTAAAGCTGGGTTAAAAGTGAGTGCAATAGATATGTCTGAATACGGAATAAAACATTTACAGTCGTGGGCGGAAAACGAAAAATTAGAAATCGACGCGAAAGTCGGCGATATGATGTCGCTGCCATATGCCGACAAATCGTTTGACTGTTTATTTGCCTGCCATGTCATATCTCACTCAGATTCAACCGGCATCAAAAAAATTATAAAAGAAATCGAGAGGGTGTTAAAACCAAACGGTGAAGTGTTTTTATCGTTCAGTTCAAAAGAAACCACTGATTTTATAGAAGCTGTGCGTCCGAAAGTTGATGATAACACAATGTTTTGGGAAGACAGCGACGGACCCGATATTGACGGTTCTCCGCTATTTTACGCAGATTTATCTGATATTATCGAATTGATGTCAAATTTTGACAATTTGTTTGTCAGGCATACGGAGTATTGCAGTTTAGATGTAAATAATAAACGAAAAACCAAATATTATTATGTAAGTGCTACACTAAAATAATAAGCATTACAGGGAGGATAGAACAAAATGGATTGGTTAGAAATATTGAAAAGCGAAATGCTGGAAATCACGAAGACCGCCGCATATGAGTATTTCCCTGCAATCGGCGCATATACGGAACCGTATTATAATCATAAATTTGAGCATGTAAAACAGGTTGAAACAGAGGCGTTGAAACTTTTTGAAGTATACGGCGGCGATAAAGATATTGTCCTTGCTTCCGTATGGATTCACGACCGGTATAAGCCTCAGTTTGACGGACCCGACCATGGAAATAAAGCCGCCGACTGGGTTCTTGAAAATCTTGAAAGCAAAGGATTCCCGAAAGAAAAAGTAAAAGCGGTAGAGTATGCCGTGAGAAATCATACCGGGTTTGATAAAAGACCGCTTGAAACGTTGGAAGCGCAAATATTATGGGACGCGGATAAATTGGCGCATCACGGACCTAAATATATCTTTCAGACTTTCATGTTGTTTACGTCTGAAATATTGTGTAAAAATTACCTGGACTTGAAAATAAAGTTTGAGCCTACAATCGTTTTGGAAAATATTATGCCTGCTTTGTTGAACTTAAAACACGAGATAGATTATGACGGACCTAACTATTTTCATCTTGACGAATCATGGAAAATCGTTATAGAAAAAGATGAAGCTGTTAATGCGTTTTTAGAGGCGTTGGAAAAAAAGTTATAATTGTAAAATAAATATATAAATTAATTAAAAGAGAGTATATTATAAAATGAGTGATAGAATCGATTTGAAAGAAAAGTATATAGGATTAAAAAGGAAGTTATTTGATATACGGTACAGCTATTTAAATCCCCCGCAAAGGGAAGCTGTATATACAAACGAGGGTCCGTTGCTTATTTTAGCGGGTGCGGGAAGCGGTAAAACTACGGTTCTTGTAAACCGTATTGCCTTTTTAATCAAATACGGTAGCGGATATTTTAACGATGTTGACAATATCGGCGAAATAAGCGAGGCGGAAATTGAAACTCTTGAATCAATCGTAAAATATGCGGGAGAATCAAACGAGATTTCGCCGGAAGAACTCGACGAGATTCTGTCGCAGTTTGCAGTGAATCCGTGTCCGGCATATTCTATTTTATCTATAACGTTCACAAACAAAGCCGCAAACGAAATGAAAACCAGATTGAAAAATATCCTCGGCAAAGAAGCCGCAGATATATGGACGGGGACATTCCACTCTGTATGCGTGCGGATTCTAAGAAAATATATAGACAGAATGGGATATAATTCCAGTTTTACGATTTATGATATGGACGACGTCAAAAGACAGATAACGGCAATAATGCAGGATTTAAATATCAGTATAGAAAATCTGCCTGTCCGCGCCGTCACAAGAGTTATCAGCGAATTTAAAGACAATCTAAAATACCCCGAAGATGTAAGTTTGGCAGGCGACAATATCAGGGAACAGGATATAAAAAAGATTTACGAAGAATATCAGAAACGTCTGAAACATTCAAACGCCGTGGATTTTGACGACATAATCGTGCTGACTGTAAAACTTTTGATTAGCGACGCCGAAGTCAGGGAATATTATAATAACAAGTTTAAATATATTCTCGTGGACGAATATCAGGACACAAATTATGCGCAGTATATGCTTATCACTTTACTGTCGCAGAAGTACAACAATGTCATGGTAGTCGGCGACGACGACCAGAGCATATATAAATTCAGGGGTGCGACCATAGAAAATATACTGAGTTTTACGTCGAGATTTAAAGACGCAAAAATGATAAAACTTGAGCAGAATTACAGGTCGACCAAAAATATATTGGACGCGGCAAACGGAATAATAAAAAACAACGCCGGAAGAATGGGGAAATCCCTTTGGACTGATAAAGATGACGGCAATAAAATAATTATAAAAGAAAACAACGACCAGAATGACGAAGCGAGTTTTATAATAGACGAGATAGTTGATTTGGTAGAAAATAACGGCAGAAACTATAAAGATTTTGCGGTTTTATACAGGGTGAACGCGCAGTCGGCGAATATCGAAACAGCGTTTGCAAAGTCTATGATTCCGTACAGGGTTCTCGGAGGCATTAGGTTTTACGAACGGAAAGAAATAAAAGATATGATAGCGTATTTCTGCGTGGTAAATAATCCGGCTGATTCAATCAGATTAAAACGCATAATAAACGAGCCGAAGCGCGGAATAGGGGAAACGACGATTACGGCAATCGAGCAGATAGCGTTCAACGAAAACAAAAGCATGTTTGAAGTTATAGAAAATGCCGATAAATATACCGTTTTAAGCCGTAATATAAATAAATTAAAGACATTTGCCGAGCTTATAGACAGTTTTATAGAAATCGAAAAAACCGCGACTCTGCCGGAATTTTTCGAGAAAGTATTCGATAACAGCGGGTACAGGAATATGCTGGAAGAATCTGTGAAACATAAAAACAACAAGTTTGACAGGTACAATAAATACGACAGCGGAGTGGACGAATCGGAACGCCTTGACAATATACGAGAGCTTATATCGCAGGCAATAACTTATACTGAGGCAAAACGTCAGGAACTGGCGGAATTCGGGGAATTGGAAGAATTGGAGGCAAATGGATACAGAGCCGCGAATCTGACGGGGTTTCTCGAGGAAGTCGCGCTGATATCCGATATAGACAATTACGACGAAAACGCCGACGCAGTCACTTTAATGACTATACACAGCGCGAAAGGACTTGAGTTTCCGGCGGTTTTTATTCCCGGGATGGAAGAGAGCATATTCCCGTCCATGCAGTCTATAAACGAGCCGTCGCAGCTTGAGGAAGAACGCCGGCTTGCGTATGTCGCCGTAACAAGGGCAAAAGAAAGATTATATATAACATACGCAAAAGAGAGGCTGCTTTACGGGCGCGCGGGGTTTAATAAAATATCGCGGTTTGCCGATGAAATACCGAAAGTAAATATAGAATTTATAAAAATCCCGGAAAATGCGAGACGCACCCACACAAATCTTATAGGTTTCGGTTCCCAGAAAAAATATCCGCCGAAAGTTTCTCCGACAAGCGAGTTTGCAACGGCATATACTACGGCGTCAAGCGCGAAAAAAGACACGGTTAAGCAGGATGATAAAGATTCGGGATATGTTCAGGCATTTAAAAAAGGCGATGTGATAGAACACCCGAATTTCGGCGACGGGCTTATAATAAATCTGACGGATTTGGGAGGGGACACTTTGTACGAAGTTTCGTTCGACACAGTAGGTACTAAGAAAATAATGGGTACATACGCGAAATTTAAACTGAAAAGTCAAGATATGTAATTATAGAGGAGAAAAATTTATGATATTCAAGGTGGTCGTTATAGTGCGAGGGCGGACGACCCAACAAACATAGTTTGTATTATGTCCGCCCGTATTGTAAATATAAAATATAGGGGTGGAACGGGGTCATCCTCCCAGATTAACTTATAATTTAAACAAAACTATAACGGAGGAAAAATAGAAATGCGAGAACTTGAAAAACATTATAATCACACGGAAGTTGAAGATAAAATATATACGGAATGGCTTGAAAAAAACTATTTTCACGCCGAAATCGACAAGAATAAAAAACCGTTTGCCATAGTTATACCTCCCCCCAACGTCACAGGGCAATTACACATGGGACACGCGTTGAATCATGCTATTCAAGATGCAATTATACGGGTAAAAAGAATGCAGGGATATTCGACTTTATGGCTTCCAGGCGTTGACCATGCGGGTATTGCCACACAGGCGAGGGTTGAAAAAAACTTGAAAAAAGAACGAGGATTATCCCGCCATGATATAGGTCGGGAAGAATTTTTAAAACTGGTTTGGGACTGGAAAAACAAATACGGCAGTATTATAACGAATCAGCTGAAAAAACTCGGCTCGTCCTGCGACTGGTCTCGCGAGAGATTTACTATGGACGAAAATCTGTCCAGAGCCGTAAAAAAAGCTTTTATAAATTATTATAAAAAAGGATTGGTTTACAGGGGACTTAGAATAATAAACTGGTGTCCTTTGTGCGAAACGGCTATTTCTGACGCGGAAGTGGATTATCAGGAGCAAAACGGTAATCTGTGGCATATAAAATATTATTTTAAGGATTCTGATGAGTTTATTACAATCGCGACGACAAGACCTGAAACTATGCTCGGAGATACGGCGGTTGCAGTTAATCCAAACGATGAGAGATATAAAAAATATATTGGCAGGACGCTTATTCTGCCTCTGTTAAACCGTGAGATTAAAGTGATTGCCGATGATTATGTCGAAATGGATTTCGGTTCGGGGTGCGTAAAAGTCACCCCATATCATGACCCCAACGATTTTGATATTGGCGAGCGTCATAATCTGACGAAAATAAATATATTTGACAAAACTGCAAAAATAAACGAACACGGCGGAAAATATCAGGGACTCGACAGGTTTGAAGCACGTAAAAAAATAGTCGAGGATTTAAAAGAACTGGGACTGCTTGAAAAAACAGAAAATTATATCCACAATGTCGGGCATTGCGATCGTTGCAAAACAGTTATCGAACCATGGGCGTCGCTGCAATGGTTCGTAAAAATGAAGCCGCTTGCAGAACCAGCAATAAAAGCCGTTGTCGGCGGCGATATAAAATTCGTGACTGAAAGATTTGAAAACTCTTATCTTAATTGGATGGAAAATATAAGGGATTGGTGTATTTCGCGTCAGCAGTGGTGGGGACATAGAATTCCGATATTTTATTGTCAGGACTGCGGAGAAATGACGGTTTTAGAAAATGAGGACACTGAAACTGTTGAAGTATGCCCGAAATGCGGGTCGAAAAATCTAAAACAGGACGAAGACGTTCTCGACACATGGTTTTCTTCGGCTTTATGGCCTTTCTCAACTCTTGGCTGGCCTGATAAAACAGAAGATCTGGCATATTTTTATCCAACAAATATTTTGGTTACGGCATATGACATAATCCCGTTGTGGGTTGCGAGAATGATATTCTCAGGGCTTGAATTTATGGATGAAAAACCGTTCGAGCACATATATATAAACGGTATAGTTCGCGACGAGCTGGGGCGAAAAATATCAAAGTCTCTCGATAACGGCGCAGATACCCTTAAAGTGATAAAAAAATACGGCGCGGACGTTTTAAGGTTTGGATTGCTTAACGGCATAGCGCCCGGAAGTGATACGCGTTATTCTGATGAAAAAATGGACGCCGCCCGAAACTTCACAAATAAAATCTGGAACGCTGCGAGATTTATTCTGATGAATATAGACATTGAAACGGCGGATATCGAGGGATTGGAGCTTGAACTTGAGGATAAGTGGATTATATCGCTTCTGAATAAATTAATCGCCGAAGCTACGAACAATATAGAAAATTTTGACGTTTCTCTTGCGCAATCAAAGATTTACGAATTTATATGGGATATATTCTGCGACTGGTATATAGAGCTTGTCAAGACAAGATTAAACGATAAAACTTTAGCATCAAATAAAACCGCGCAGAATGTTATTGTTTATGTTTTCGTGAATTTATTGAAACTTCTTCACCCATATATGCCATTTATCACGGAAGAAATATGGAAGAATATGCCGAAAATAAAAGCTGATTTGGACGTTGAATCTATAATGATTTCAAAATTCCCAAAATATGACGAAAGATATATTTTCGATAGAGACGAAGAGAATTTGACAAAAATAATTACAGCGATACGCGCCATCAGAAATAAACGCGCAGAGCTTAACGTTCCGCCGTCGAAAAAGATAAACCTGCATATTTCTGGCAAAGATAAAGACGTATTTTGCGAAAAGTCGAATGATTTCTTCAGAAGGCTTGCGGGAGCGGCAGATATAGAATATACAGATATATTTGACAGTGAAAACGCTGTTCAGATAATAACTGCGGACGCTATAATCTATATTCCGCAAAGCGATTTAATTGATAAAGAAAAAGAAATAAAACGTCTTGAAAAAGAGCTTGCAAATGTAGAAAACGAGATAGCGAGAGTTCAAAGTCAGCTTAACAACGAAGGATTTATTAATAAAGCTCCTACAGATGTCATAGCAGAAAAGCGAGAAGCGGAGAAAAAATATCTCGCACTCAGAGAAACCGTCGTAGAATCATTGGCAAAACTGAAAGGATAGAATAGGAGAAATTCTATAAGGGCGGCAATCTGCCGCCCTTACAATATTCACAAAGGTTTAAAAATTTATGGATATAACAAATTTATATAATAAAACGTTAAATTATATTCACTCTCTCGGCATGTATTCAAACCCGCCGCATATTGATTTAAGCAAAATGAAATATCTCTGCAATATTTTCGGCAATCCGCAGGACAGTTATATGACGGTTCATATTGCCGGAACAAACGGCAAAGGTTCGACTGCGGCAATGCTGGCGAATATACTGCGGGAGCTTGGGTATAAAACCGGAAGATATATTTCGCCGTACATAGAAGAATTTACGGAACGCATATCAATAAACGGCGGCGATATTTCAAGAGACGAGCTTGTATTTTACGCTGAAAAAATACAAAATGCTCTCGCGGAAAATAATGCCCCGGATAAATTTATGCCGAATGAATTCGAGTTTGTGACACTTCTGGCTTTTATTTATTACAGAGCGCATGAATGTGATATTGCCGTGATAGAAACTGGTTTGGGCGGCAGGCTCGACCCGACTAATGTGATAAAGTCGCCGCTCGCTTCTGTCATAACGTCAATAAGTCTTGACCATATGCAGGTATTAGGAGATACCGTCGAAAAAATCGCCGTTGAAAAGTGCGGGATTATAAAACAAAACCGTCCTGTGGTGTTATATCCTCTGAACGGCGAAAGCGTTATAAAAATAGTTGAAAATACCGCAAAAGAAAGAAACTGCGAATTTATAATTCCAGATGTAAATTCTTTAAAAATAGTTGCAGAAAGTCTTGACTGCACGCAGTTTGAATATAAAAATAAGCCGTATAAAATAAAACTCGCGGGACGCCATCAGATTTATAACGCGGTTACAGTTATAGAAACGATTATGCGTTTGTTTAGAGATAAAACAAATATATATGACGCGATATATAACGGTATCGAAAAGACGTTTTTTCCTGCGCGATTCGAAATACTTTCAAAAAAGCCGCTGTTAATTTTTGACGGAGCGCATAATATATCGGGCGTAAACGCGCTTTGCGACACTATAAAAAATCTTTTAATCGATAAATACTATAAAAAGATAATTTTAATTTGCGGCATGTTAAAAGACAAAAAGCCGGAAGAAGCGATAAAAAATATTTGCTCGGAAAGTTTTGTTGAAAAGTTTATAGCAGTTCCCGTAAATTCTATGCGCTCTGAAAATCCTGAGAATTTGTGCGAATATGCCTCGAAATACTGCAAAAATGCAGAATACAGCTATGATTTATCAGAAGCGTTGGAATCTGCGCTCGATGAAGCGTTGTGGAATAAATATGTTGCAGTCGTATGTTTTGGTTCTCTCTATCTTGCGGGAGACGTGAAAAAAGCATGGGACGAATATAACAAATATAATAAAAACAGCGACAAAATCTGATAAAATATTTATTTAAAATATAGTATTCTTGTAATAGATTTATATAGATTTATTTTGAGAATATTATTTTTTATAGGGGCGATTAAATAAACATGGAAATAATCTCAAGCATGAAAGACGGAATATTGTATGTAAAATTATTAGGGGATATAGACCATCATACGGCGAGAAGTGTCAGGGAATCCGTTGATGAACTTATATTGACAAAAAATCCCGTAGAGTTGGACCTTGATTTGTCCGCGATTGATTTTATGGATTCATCGGGGCTCGGTCTTGTCCTAGGCAGATATAAAAAACAGAACGATATCGGCGGCAGGATGAAAATATTGAACCCGTCAAGAAGAATAATGCAGATACTCCAGCTTGCGGGAGTGGAAAAAATAATCAAAATAGAAAGAAGGATGAAAGCCAATGAAGGCTAAAGCGGTAAATAAGAAAAAGAAAAAACGCGCGCTTGTAAATCAGATAAAAGCGTCCTTTCCGGCAAAATCAATAAACGAAAGTTTAAGCAGAATGATTGTCTCTTCAATAGTATGCCAGCTTGACCCTACAATAGACGAACTCGCCGATATTAAAACATCTGTATCCGAAGCTGTGACAAACAGTATTGTGCACGGATACAGTAATAACGGCATAGGAGAAATAAATTTATATGTCTGCTATTACGACGACAATACGGTCAGGATAATAATAAAAGACAAGGGCAGGGGAATAGAGGATATAAAAAAAGCCATGACGCCGTTGTACACTACGGACGAGAGCGGCGAACGCACCGGGATGGGATTTTCTATAATGCAGAATTTTATGGATAAAATAAAAGTAATATCAAAACCCGGCAAAGGAACAACAGTAATATTCGATAAAAAAATAAAAAAATAAAAACAAAAATAAAGAGTGGTTGCCGTTTAATGTCTGAGAACAAATACATAAATAATATAGAATTGATTGAACTGTCGAAAAACGGGGATAAAACGGCGTTGGAAAAACTTGTCGAGAACAACATCGGGCTTGTCAGAAGTATTGCGTCAAGATTCCGCGACAGGGGTGTCGAATATGAAGATTTGATTCAGATAGGTTCTATCGGGATTATAAAAGCCATAAAGAGTTTTGACAAATCTTTTAACACGGCGTTTTCCACTTATGCAGTCCCGATGATTATCGGCGAGATAAAACGGTTTTTACGCGACGACTCTATGATAAAAGTCAGCAGGGACACAAAAAAGCGCGGGATAAATATAATGCGTATAAAAGAGGAATTCAAGCAGAAATACAACAGAGAACCTCAGACAAGCGAGCTCGCAGTTATTACAGGCATGAGCAACGAGGATATTATATACGCGTTAGATGCAATATCGCCGATATATTCACTGCAAGACAGCAGCATTATAAACAGAAACGGCGGCGACAGCGGCGATAACGACAACACGCTCGAGAATTTTATAAGCAGCGACAAAGATGAAATAGAAATCGCGATAAATAAAATCGCATTGAAAGAAGCATTAAATTCACTTCCGGAAACTCAGAGGGAACTTATTATTTTAAGATATTTTAAGAATCTGTCGCAGCAGCAGGCGGCAAAAATCTTAGGGATAACGCAGGTGAAAGTATCCCGCGAGGAAAAAAAGATTTTTCAGAAATTAAAAGAATTATTGTGATTACCTTGACAATCAGTATATTTTGAGATAAAATATATATAAGTAAAAACCAGAAGAATTTATATATTTTATTTTGGAAGGAAGATGTTTGTAATGATATTGAATATTATTAAAAAAGCCGCTGTAATTCTTTTGATTATTTCTATGACTTGCAATTTTCTTGTTTTGCAATCGTGCAACAGCAATAACAGTTCAAATGACGCAACGACTGCGCAGGACACTACTAACGCGACTACAATAGAAGATATTACGACGACCGAAGCGACAACTCCCGCACCCACTGAACCTCCGACAACAAAGCCCTCGATAAAGACTGAGGAGATTTCAAAATGGACTTTTACAGCGGACAGCCCGGTATTTAAAATCGGAAATCAGTCTGCAAATCTGACGGTAACAGATGGAATTCTTAAAGTTACATCTACGGGCGGCGACCCATTTTTATTTACGGTAGACGGGAATCTCGGTATAAACGCGTCAGATGTAAATTATATAAAATTTAAAATTAAAAATGATGCCGAAGGATATGACAATCAATTATTTTTTATCACAAACGATGATACTACATGGAGTGAAGACAAGTCAATCAGAAACGAATATATGTACGACGAAGGACAGGATTGGGAAATTCTCGAATTTGACACGTCTGACTGCGACCTTTGGGACGGTATAATAAAACAATTAAGATTCGACTATCTGACTGAAGAAGGCGACGTAGAAATAGAATATGTTTCGCTGGAGAAGATAGCCCAGCAATAATATAAATAATTATAATAGGCGATAGGTTATAAAATCTTTCGCTTATTTTTATTTAATACATAAAATTTCTCTTTTCGCTCATAAAAAATAGAAAAATTTATGATACAATATGATTTACAGAAAATAAAAAAGTTGAGGTTTTTTATGGATATAATAAATAGACTTGCGAATGAATTTAAAATAAATGAAAAAAGGCTGATTGACACAATCGCCCTTTTCGACAACGGCGGCACTATCCCGTTTATTGCGCGGTACAGAAAAGAAGTCACCGGCTCTCTCGACGACCAGGTTTTGAGAGAATTATTCGAGCGGCTCACTTATCTCAGAAATTTAGAAACGCGAAAAAACGAAGTGCGTTCGTCAATAGAAGAACAGGGCAAACTCACTGATGAAATAATTGCGGCAATCGAAGCGGCTGAAACTCTCGTCGAAGTGGAGGATATATACAGACCTTTCAGACCGAAAAGAAAAACGAGAGCATCTGTCGCAAAAGAAAAAGGATTAGAGCCGCTGTCAGATATTATTTATAAACAGGACTTATCGGACGCTGATATTAACGAAATCGCCGCGCAGTATATAAACGAGGAAAAAGGCGTAAATACAATAGAAGAAGCGATAAACGGCGCGCTGGATATTATCGCCGAAAACGTTTCGGACAACGCAGAGTTCAGAAAACAGATACGCGCGCTGACTTTCGAATACGCCATGATAACATGCAAAAAAATAAACGACAGTGACGAGGGCAGAATATACTCTATGTATTTTGATTTTTCAGAGCCGGTGAATAAAGTTCCCCCGCACCGCATACTTGCGATAAACAGAGCGGAAAAAGAAGGTTTTATAAAAGTTTCGGTTGATATTGACAAAAGCATGATTTTAAATTATTTGTTCAACGAAACAATCGAAACTTCGGCGAAAACACATCTCGTCGAGAAATCGGTCGTAGACGCGTATGATCGGCTTATTTCCCCGTCGATAGAACGCGAAATACGCGGCGATATTTTCGATGCGTCAAGCGAATCGAGTATAAAAGTTTTTGCAGTAAATTTGAAAAATTTATTGCTGACCCCGCCTCTTAAAGGCAAAACTGTTTTGGGATTTGACCCCGGTTACAGAACCGGCTGTAAACTCTCTGTTGTAGATAAAACGGGCAAAGTTATAGATACAGGTGTTATATATCCTACAAAACCGCAGGAAAAAACAGTTGAATCCGAAAAAGTTGTTTCTGAAATAATAAAAAAACATAGAATTGACGTTATCGCTATAGGAAACGGCACAGCGTCGAAAGAAAGTGAAATTTTTATTGCGAATTTGTTAAAGAAATTAAATTGCGGGACGAAATATATAATGGTATCAGAATCGGGAGCGTCGGTTTATTCGGCGTCAAAATTAGGAGCTGAAGAATTTCCCGAATTTGACGTTACATTAAGAAGCGCGGTTTCTATTGCGCGCAGGCTTCAGGACCCGCTCGCGGAACTCGTTAAAATCGACCCGAAATCAATCGGGGTAGGGCAGTACCAGCACGACATGAAGCAGGCGAGGCTCGACGAAGCACTCACAGGAGTAGTGGAAGACTGCGTCAACTCTGTCGGAGTCGATGTAAACACAGCTTCGTACAGTTTATTGTCGTATGTTTCGGGGATAAACTCCGCGTCGGCGAAAAATATAGTAAAATACAGGGAAGAAAAAGGCGAGTTTAAAACTCGCGATGAAATAAAAAAAGCTCCGCGAATCGGAGCGAAAGCGTTTGAACAGTGCGCGGGATTCCTGCGGATTCCTCACGGCGGTGAAATACTCGACAATACGGGAATACACCCGGAATCTTACGAAACGGCGAGAGAGCTTTTAAAGATGTATGATTATTCGCTTGGGGATGTCAATAAAAGCAACATAAAGGGGCTTTCGGACAAAGTGAAAAACGACGGGATAATCGACGTCGCCGAAATGCTGAATGTGGGGGTGCCTACGCTTCAGGACATAATAAAGGAACTGGAAAAACCCGGTCGGGACATACGCGACGATTTCCCGGAGCCTGTTCTGCGGGACGATATAATGGATATGGGAGATTTGAAGATTGGAATGGTTTTGACCGGAATTGTCAGAAATGTCATAGATTTCGGCGCATTTATCGACATAGGCGTGCATCAGGACGGGCTTGTGCATGTGTCAGAAATTTCAAACAGGTATATAAAGCACCCAAGCGAGGCTTTAGCCGTCGGCGATGTAGTGAAAGTTATGATAAAATCAGTTGACCCGGCTTCAAAAAAGATTGGATTAACAATAAAAGGGATAAAATAATTGATGAAAGCAAGGTGAAAATACAGGATGGCGGAAGTAAGCACATACAGCGTAAACAATGTAAATAATACAAATCCGGTTATTCATATAGGGAGCGTAACTCAAAAACAAGGCAACAGGAACAACAACCGTTCTGCGGCTTATTTTGACGAATCGCAGAATCCGAATGAAAATAAAACGCAGAATACCGAAAATGCCGGAAATATCGACAATATAAATCCCGTTTCGAATACTTTAAACAGCGGCGCGATAATAAAAAACGGGTTAAAAACAATTCCGGCGGATATATTGCGTACGGCTTTAAGAGACGCAGACATAGAAGTTACGCCGTACACAATGGAAATCGTCAAGTCGCTTATAAATGGCAGCCTGCCGCTGACTGAAAAAAATATAACGAGTTTGCTGCTTAATTCTCAAATGTTCAAGGATACTCCTTTGAATATGCTCGCCCTTATGATGAGGCTTGAGATTCCTGTTACTCAGGAGAATGTCGCTCAGTTCGAAAATTTACTTGGACCGGAGGAGAAACTGTCTGATAAAATAGAAGTTCTCATAAACAAAATGACGGGCGAAATATTTGCAGACAATAAAAATACTGACGAACTTTTGTCGTCGTTATCAAAAATTATTAACGTTATTTCAGACAATTCTGATAAATCTGATAGCGTAGGCAATATTAACAATAAATCTGCGCAACCTAATCTTAGTCAGAATGGTATTACTAACGGCAAACCGTTGTTTAACAGATATGAAATGAGTAATCTTCTAAATATGCTGAAAGATTTAAAAGCGTCTGAGAGCGTATTAAACCGGATTGCACATATAAACAGCGATAATATTAAAGGTGAGGGAAGTTTGGGAAATGCCGAAAATTCGGCTGACTCACTGAGCAAAGCTCAGGATATATTCGGTATTATAAATAATTTTGTTCAGGCTGCAAACGCCAGAATACAGAATGTAAATTCGTCAAGATTGTCAGCCGGGATTATTACTCCGAAAGAGTACGAACAGTATTCACATCAGATTTTTGAAAAAGTTAAAAATTTATTTGAAAGCACAGAGTTCCAAAAACTGCTGAAATCCGCAATAGAAGATAAATTGTTTATAAGCCCGAAAAATTTGAGCGGCGGACAGATAGAGAAATTCTACAACAGTTTAAATGAAAATCTGAATAAACTGATAGACTTAACTGCCGGCAATAAATCCGGAACTTCGGCGTTTCAGTATAAATTCCAGTCGGACGCAAAAAGTATAAAAGACTGCTTGTCGCTCATGAACGAGCTGAATAAAACAATGCCGTTTTTGCAGATTCCTATAAAATTTTCCGATAAAATTGTAAACAGCGATTTATATATTTTTAAAAATAAAAAGAGAAAAGAAAGAAGTTCGGGAAACGGCGCAAAAAATTTGAACGCCCTTATTAAATTGGAGCTTGAAAATTTGGGCAAAGTCGATATATATGTCAATATAGCGGGGAAAAATGTGCGTTCCAAATTTTTTGCAGACAAAGAAGAATCTGTAAATGAAATAAATAAAAATCTGCCTGCATTGGATAATATTATAACGAAAATGGGATTTAACTTTACAAGCAGCGCGTCTTCATCAGAAAAAGGCTTTGATTTTATCGACGATTTTATAAACAGAGAAACTCCGCATGTGGAAGTTAAAAAGTATCTGTTCAGGAAAAAAATATAGGATATATAAGATATTAGGGGTATAATTTGTATTTATGGATAATAAAAATAATATAGACAGTACGGATATTATAGAGAATAAAGACGGCGTATACAGTTATAATGCATTCAAAGGCGGGCAGGTGGTCGCATTAAAATATCAAAAAGGATATCACGCGCCTAAAGTCATAGCTAAGGGAAGCGGTTATACCGCTGAAAGAATACTCGATATAGCCAAAGAAAATGATATATTGATTCACACCGATAAAAATCTTGCCGAAAATCTCAATAAACTTGATTTAGGCAGTGATATTCCGCCGGAACTGTTTGAAATCGTCGCGCAGATTTATACGTTTATCGATAGAATAGACAGTATAATTGAAGGAAGCTGAAATTATTTTCAGATAATTTTTAACTGTCAGTTTGTTATAAATTGTTATAAATGTGTTCAAAGTCTTATCATTATCTTATCAGTAAATTAATATTATTTATGCAAAATACATAAATAATGCCTTAAAAGTTTGGAACATTAGCCACTATTAATTTTCATAAATATCTGGTATTATTATAAAGGTAAGAAAAATAAAAATTCTGCATTTATTATTTTTATTTAATTTTAACGAACTTGTTCGTTATATATATTTTTTAGGAGGATTGAACAAAAATGGCAAGTGTATCTTTGAAACACATTTATAAAAAATATCCCGGGGGAGTAAACGCCGTATTGGATTTCTGTCTTGAAATAAAAGACAAAGAATTTTTGATTCTCGTCGGACCCTCCGGCTGCGGGAAGTCGACGACGCTCAGAATGATTGCGGGACTTGAGGAAATTACGGAAGGCGAATTATTTATCGGCGATAAACTTGTAAACGACGTCGCGCCTAAAGACAGAGATATAGCAATGGTGTTCCAGAACTACGCTCTCTATCCGCATATGACCGTTTATGAAAATATGGCGTTCGGATTAAAACTCAGGAAAGTAACAAAAGAAGAAATAAAAAGAAGAGTTGAAGAAGCCGGAAGAATACTCGATATATCGCACTTACTGGACAGGCGTCCGAAAGCCCTTTCCGGAGGTCAGAAACAGCGTGTCGCTTTGGGGCGCGCCATTGTCCGCGAGCCGAAAGTGTTCCTTTTAGACGAGCCTCTCTCAAACTTGGACGCAAAACTGCGTGCGTCAATGAGAACCGAGCTTACAAAACTGCATCAAAAAGTCGGCACGACATTTATATACGTCACGCATGACCAGGTAGAGGCTATGACGATGGCTTCGCGTATTGTTGTTATGAAAGAAGGGCTTATCCAACAGGTCGATTCGCCGCAAAACCTCTACGACTATCCAGTTAATCTTTTCGTCGCCGGATTTATCGGCACTCCTATGATGAACTTTATAAACGGCATAATTGAGAAAAAAGGCAACGACTTGTATTTTACGTTCGGCAAAAATTCCCTCAAGCTTCCTCCGGAAAAATATGCTGAAAATGATTTGAAAGAATATGCCGGAAAAGAAGTCGTCGCAGGTCTGCGTCCAGAAACAATCCACGACGAACCTATGTACTTAAGTTCTCTTTCGGAATGGGTAATCGACGTAAAAGTGGAAGTTACAGAGCTTATGGGCAACGAAATATTCTTATATTTGCTCACTGGCGAACAGGCTCTCACCGCAAGAGTTTCGCCGAGATCGAGCGCGAAAACCGACGATACCATAAAAGTTGCGCTTGATATATCGAGAATACACATATTTGACAAAGATACGGAAAAAAGCATTGTTCACTAAAATAAAAAATATATTTTTATAGATTAAAAGCCGAACTTGTTGAAAAATCGATAAATCTTTGATTTATTAGATTTTTCTATCAAGTCCGGCTGAAAAAGTTTTTATAATTAAGAAAAAAAGGAGTGTCTATCATGCCTCTCGAAGCAAAAGAGTCAACGCTTTAAATGACGCGGACGGCAATGTAAAATTTACGGTTTATCCTGATCTCGACCATGATTCATGGACTCCTACATATGAAAATCCTGTGCTGTATAAATGGTTTTTATCGAAAAGAAATGAAAATTTTAAAATTTAATAAAGTTTCAGCGTAAAAACCAAAGATTTTAATATCAGGGAAGCGTTCTGCAGAAACGCTCCCCCTGTCTTTTCGGAGGGCAGAAAATGTCGTTTACATTGGGTAAAAGAATAATGATTATCGGGTCCGGCGGAAGCGGCAAAAGCACACTTGCGCGCCGGCTCGGAGAAATTCTCGCGCTGCCTGTTATACATCTTGATAAAGAATTTTGGCAGCCCGGCTGGATAGCAACTCCAAAAGAAGAATGGTATGAAAAACAAAAGAATTTGATTTCAAAACCCGAGTGGATTGCAGACGGAAATTTTGGGGGCAGTTTGGAAATAAGGCTTGAAAAAGCGGATACTGTTATATTTCTTGACTTTAACCGGTTTGTTTGTATGCGCAGCGTTATTAAGCGGTGGCTGACAAACATTGGAAAAACGAGACCGGATATGACAGATGGCTGCCCTGAAAAAATAGATTTTGAATTTCTCAAATGGGTATGGCAATTTCCGCTGAAGTCGCGTCCCGATATAGTGGAAAAGGTTGCAAAATATGAAAATCCTGAATTGATAGTTATTAAAAACAGAAAAAAATTAAAGCAATTTATTAAAGAAATAATCCCGGCATAATAAGCATTAGTGCGGATAAACGGGAAAAATCAAATAATAAGGAAGCATAAATTTGGAGAAGATTAGTTATGATGTAGCTGTTATCGGAGCAGGCGCGGTAGGGTGCGCAGCGGCATATACTTTGGCGGAATATGAAATGTCCGTATGCGTAATCGAAAAGGAAGCGGACGTTGCTTCCGGCGCCAGCGGACGCAACAGCGCAGTTTCCCACGCCGGATTCAACAGCAAACGCGACTCGCGGGCGGCGCATTACTGCGTCCGCGGCAACAGAGGGCTTGAAGCCGTGTGCCGCAGATTTAACGTGCCGTTCAAAAAAACCGGCAAACTAATCGTGGCAATGGACGAATCTGATATTGACGGTCTGTATAAGTTAGTTGCGGACGGCGAATACAACGGGGTTGATGGATTATCAATCATAACAGCCGGAGAAGCCGCGGAATATGCTCCGGGAATACCGTGTGTTGGAGCAATGATGTCGTCAAATACCGCTATATTCGACCCTTTTCGATACGCGATTGCGTTGGCGGAAAATGCGGCTGTAAACGGCGTTACGTTTTTCTTTGAAAGCCCCGTGAGTAGTATAACAAACATAAACGGCGGGTTTGCTATCAAAGCCGGCGGACATGATATACGCACCCGTTATATCGTAAACGCCGCCGGTCTGTTCAGCGGAGAAATTCTGCGTATGGCAGGGGGCACATATTACCCGATATACCCGTGCCGCGGCGAATATTATGTGTTAGATAAAAAAAGCAAAGCAAAATTGGCAATACCTGTGTATCCCGTTCCCAAACCCGGCATAGGCGGGCTTGGCGTGCATCTTACCCCCACGACGGGCGGAAACATCATCATCGGTCCCAGCGCAGAGTATATCGACGACCCGGAAGATTACGCCTGTACGCGCGAAGTGATGGATAATCTGATAAGCGAGGCAAAAATACTGTTTCCCGCGATCAACCAAAAAGATATTATACGCAGTTACAGCGGAATCCGGGCGAAATTGGTTTCTTCGGGAGGATTCGGCGACTTTATCATCGGCGAGGACGCAAAAGTACCCGGAATGTTCAATCTAATCGGAACCGAGTCGCCGGGGCTTACTTCTTCTCTTCCATTGGCGGAGGATATCGTCGGAATGATTGTGCAAAAATGCGGCGTCCGGCATAAGAGCGAAAGTAGAATCAAAACGCGCATGTTAGAAACGCCTTTTAATCGGTTGACGGACGGCGAAAAACACGAAAAAATAAAAACAGACCCGTTATACGGCGAAATAGTCTGCCGGTGCGAAAATATAACGAAAGCGGAAATCATTCATGCTATAGAAAATCCGTTGGGCGTTCGGACGCTCGCGGGGATAAAATATAGAACCCGCGCCACAATGGGACGATGTCAGGGCGGGTTTTGCCTGACGCGTATTGCCGCAATCCTGACGCGCGAATATGGAATGAAACCTGAGGAGATTACATATCGCGGGAAAGGCAGCGAATTGTTAGCCGGCAAAACAAAATAAATTTTAAAATAGAGGGGTTGTAATTATGTTAAAAATAGGAATAGCAGGCGGTCGCGGGTTGTCCACTTTAATGGGGTTTAATGCGTTTCCGGATGTCGAAGTTACGGCGATATGCGACCTTAACGAACAGTTGCTGAAAATCGTATCGGAGACTCACCATATACCGCACACATACCGAATATTTGAAGATATGCTGGAGAGCGATATTGACGCCGTCGTTATCGCAACACCTATGCAATGCCACGTGCCGCAGGCGATCGCCGCATTAGAGGCGGGCAAACATATCCTATCCGAAGTGACGGCAGGCGTAACGATGGACGAATTATGGTGGCTTATCGAATGCGTGGAAAAATACAATAAAATTTATATGCTGGCGGAAAATTACTGCTATATGCCGCAGAACCAGCAAGTCCGCAATATGGTCAGGCAGGGCGTGTTCGGCGACGTCTATTACGGCGAAGGCGAATATCTGCATGAAATTTCCGGAATCGCCGCGTACGGCAACGGTAAAACCTCATGGCGGACATATTGGCAGTTAGGCAAACGCGGCGCGTTTTATCCTACGCACAGCATCGGACCGGTCATGCAATGGTTCGCCGATGAACGGATTATAAGCGTTTCGTCGTTTGGCACGGGACATCACGCAAATCCGAAATTCCGTCAGGACGATACAAGTATCACGTTATGTCAGCTTACCAACAATAAACTTGCACAGATACGCATAGATTGCCTGTCGCCGCGTCCGCACAACATGGCGTACTATCAGCTGCAGGGCACAAAAGGCGCGTACGAGGCTCCCCGCGGATTCGGAGACGACCATAAAATATGGCTGTCGCATATGGATGAAAATACGGATCATGCGAAATGGCGCGGACTTTCGGAATTCAACGATTATCTGCCTGACAGGTATAAAAAAGCGTCGGAGGAACAAAACAAGGCAGGTCACGGCGGCGGGGACTTTTTCTTAGTCGAAGATTTCATAAATGCGATAAAGACTAATATGCCGCCGGATATTGATATATATAAAGCATGCGAATGGACGGCTGTCGCGCTGTTGTCGGAGTTGTCCGTCACGAATAACGGTCGCGCGATAGATATGCCGAATTTCCGTAAAAATATGCCGCGCAGAGAGAAGTTCATAAAATTATAAAATAGTCTGTGTCATAGAACAGAATTATAAATCAAAATTTTTTCAGAAAGGAATCGTGTGATTTAGCTATGACTATATCATACACATAATATATAATATGTCAATAGTAAAAATGAAGGAGCTGTTGCTTCCTGCACTGAACGGTAAATACGCGGTGGGCGCGTTCGAGTTCTGGTCGCTGGACTCCGCACAAGCGGTCATAGAGGCTGCGGAGGAAGCTAACTGCTCCGTTATTTTGCAGGCTGGACCGTTGGAATGCGAATACGCCGGAATAGCAAATCTGGCGAAAATCGCCCGCATGGTTGCCGAAAAGGCAAGCGTTCCGGCTGCGTTGCACCTTGACCACGGCGACACGCTGGAACTGGTCCGGGCTGCGCTTGACAACGGTTTCACCTCTGTGATGATCGACGCGTCGTCCAAACCGTTCGAGATAAATGTGGAAATGACGCGTAAAACGGTCGAGATGGCAAAAAAGACCGGCGCGACGGTGGAAGGCGAGCTGGGGCGCATACCCGGCGGCGAGGCAAATATACCAACTGGCGTGGAGGAATATTATACGGTTCCGGAAGAAGCTGTCGAATACGTGAAGCAGACCGGCGTGGACGCTCTGGCTGTGGCAATCGGCTCAGCGCACGGCTTCTACACGAAAGAGCCGCGGCTTGACATACGCCGTCTGCGCGAAATATACAGCCTGCTGAAAATGCCCATCGTCCTGCACGGCGGTACAGGCATCGATGCGGAGCAGATTAAAAAGTCCATACGGAACGGCATAGCGAAAGTCAACATCTGCACAGAATTTGTTGCGGCTTTCGGCAGACAGTACACGGCGACTCAGAACCAGCCGGGGTTCAACTACAGCGTGCCGTCGCTGTTTGCGCCGTCGAAGCAGGCGGGCAGGGCGGCGGCGTTAGAAAAAATCAAATTATTCAGGTGTGATGTGTAATCTCTTTGTGACGGTCTAAAATTAATTAAAACCGGCAGAACTGTGCCGCTATAATTCTAACCTTTCATAATATTAGGATTTTTGTTTGTGTTTATACTGTTTAGAGCTTTTTTTAACCGGTTGAACGCCTCTATAAGCACAACTAACGGGCAGGCGATATTTATCCGTATAAAACCTTTGCCCTCGCTTCCGAACATAGCGCCCTCGTCAACCCATACTCCGGCTTTATCGACGATTACCCGTTCGAGTTCAGGATCCGACAAATCGTATGCGTTCAAGTCCAGCCATATCAAGTATGTTTCCTCAAGTTCAGACATCCGTAATTTGGGAAGATTGACGCTTATAAAATCTTTTACATATTTATAGTTTTTTTCTATGTATTTTATTAGTTCGTCAACCCACTCGCCGCCGTTTTCATATGCCGCCTGACATGAAACAAGCCCCATAGCGTTGAGTTGGCTATAACCTGTTTTAACTGTTTCCTTTTTGAATTTTTTTCTGAGATTACTGTCCGCAATAAATATATTGGCGATTTGAAGTCCGGCAAGGTTGAATGTTTTACTCGGCGATGTACATATAATGGAATTTTGTAAGAACTGCTCACTTATCGCTCCGAATACAGTATGTTTATATCCGTTGTATACGAAATCGCAATGTATTTCGTCGGACACCACAATTACGCTATGTTTCAAACATATATCGCCCATTTTTGTAAGTTCTTCTTTTGACCATACTCTGCCGACCGGATTATGCGGACTGCATAAAATAAACAGTCTTACGTTGTTTTTAGTTATTTTATTTTCAAAATCACCAAAATCAATAGCATATCTGCCATCAATATACATCAGCGGATTTGTAACAGTCTGCCGCCCGTTTGCCTCAATAGATTCCTTAAACGGGTAATATACGGGAGTCTGTATCAGAACTCCGTCGCCGGTTTCCGTAAACGCTTTAATTGTGTTGCATATGGCATAGACTACTCCCGGAACTTTTACCAGCCATTCCGGTTTTATTTCGAAGTCAAACTTTTCGGCAAACCATTTTCGCACGGTTTTAAAATAATCCCCGTCTTTTTTTGTTTCTGAATATCCGAATACAGAATGTTTAGCAGATTTTATAAGCGTTTCTGTAACGCACGGCGCCGTTCTAAAATCCATATCGGCTACCCATAGGGGAATTAATCCTTCCGGTTTGCCGCGTTCGGCGGCAAAATCATATTTCAGTGAATTTGTGTTTTTTCGTTCTATAATTTCATCAAAATTATATTTCATAATGACATAATCCTCTGCGGAACACATTGTTTGTTCTCGGAAAAATCGCCAAGTTGTCCCTCGTCGTTGCTGCCCCACGCCCATATGCCGCCGTCGCCTGTAACCGCCATAGCGTGCGAACCACCGGCAGTTATTTCAACGACAGTTTGGGGCAAACAAACTTTTACAGGTTCATTTTTTACATGATCTTCGAGCGTAAATTCAGAATTCGCATCGTATGATCCGCAGCCGAGTTCACCATTTTCATTTAATCCCCACGCCCAAACAGTGCCGTCTTTTTTCAACGCCAATGTAAAACTGCCGCCTGCCGAAATAACGCTGACTTCCGACAGGTTTCGGACTTTCACGGGAACGTCCAAGATTTCGTTGCATATATTTACAGACCCGAGCTGTTTTTGCGTATTATATCCGCACGCCCACACAGTTCCGTCCTCGCATAACATGACGTCGTGCATACCGCCCGCAGAAATAGCGGTGATTTTTCCGGTAATTTTTATTTGAACAGGTGTATCGGCTTCATAGACAATCGGGAAGCTGAACCTTGAATCGCCGTAGCCGCCCCATCTCCACACTGTCCCGTCCTCCGCCAACGCCAGTGAACGAAAATACCCCGCAGAAATTTGTGTAATCTTTTTCAAGCCCGGTATTTCGGACGGAAATTCGCTGTCCTCTATTTTACGGTTTTCGGCATTTCTCCGGCTGCTTCCCAACTGCCCATACCAGTTCTTTCCCCACGACCATACTGACCCGTCTTTTTTCAACGCTAATGCGTGAGCCACCCCCGCAGAAATCGAAACGACATCGCTGAGACTTTTTACCTGTTCCGGTATTGTAACATATTTTTCGCGTGAGCCGGTTCCAAGCTGAGAAAAACAATTATCGCCCCAACCCCAAACCGTGCCGTCGACAAGCAGTGCGAACGAATAATTATGTCCTGATGCCGCCGCTAACGACTTGACATTTTTCAAACCTGCAACAGCCGCGAATCTCGTTTTATCGCCCCAAGTCATCACTGTTCCGTCTTCTTTCATAAATAAAGCATGTTTATAGCCTGATACTATCATATTTTTCACCCTTTCTGTAAATTCTTTACTCGATTTTTGTGTTTTGAATGTGTCACTCATATTATCGACCAGCTCCTTTTGTAGTTTTTTTCTTGCGGAGAACAAACGATTTTTAACTGTGCTTATAGGCAAATCCAAAAAGTCGCTGATTTCAGCCGTGGAGTATTCACTGATGTAGAACAAAACCGTTATCGTCCGTTCTTTTTCAGGCAATGCCGCGACCGAATTGAAAAGCTGCCTTTTTAGTTCATTGCGTTCAGCAATTTCCGACGGGCTGTAATCTTGACTTTGTATTTCAAGGACATCGTCCAATGGAAGGACCGGCAATCTGCTTTTGCGGTAAAAATGCTCGCACTGCGAAAATACAATCTTCCGAAACCATGAGGGAAACGCTTCAGGGGACTGTAATGTTTTCAATTTAAAATATGCCTGAACGAACGCTTCCTGCGCCGCATCCTCCGCATAGTGATAATCTTTTAACACGGAATAAGCGTAGCCTATCGCCATATTCCTGAATTTATCAACCAAAATTTCAAACGCATTAATATTGCCGCTCTGCGCTTCGATTACCAGTTCATTGTTGCTTTTCATTTTTATGCCTTTCATATATTCATCATATGTCTCTAATTATAAAGAACCTGTCTATACAAAAAAGGTTTAATGAATTATAAAAAATTTTTATAGATTATTCCGGCATTGTATTTAAACTATAATATTATATCATACTGTTAAATTTTTCGCAATACCATATCAAAAATAAATGCGCCCCGATTTTTATGTGTTCAGTTTATTTCTTCATATATTTATGGTACAATTAATCAAAATTTTTATTTATAAAAAATTACAGAGGGAAAATGAAACAAAGCAGAATAGCAGGATTCGCCGTCATCACAGTCATATATGCCATTGCAGTATGGATTGGCGTAACTATATTCCGGGTGCTGCCTGAAGCACATATCATCTGGCGGATTTTAGCCGGAGATATTTGTGCAACGATTTTTGTTTACCTGACTGAAGCGGCATTACAAAATGCGTCGGTGTATGACCCATACTGGAGCGTCGCGCCTGTAGTCATTTATACGGGGATTACATTATATTTCGGCGCGATGGATATGGGTATATTCCTGATTCTTCTTGCTGTGTGGTATTGGGGCGTTCGCCTGACCTGCAACTGGGCGTACACATTCAAAAATCTCAGCACGCAGGACTGGCGGTATGACGGATTCAAGCGTAAATATCCGCGGGCGTTTCAGATTATCAGCTTTTTCGGTATCAACATATTCCCGACGCTCGTCGTATATCTCTGCCTGCTGCCGGGGGTTGTATTCATAGAGGAAAGCGCGCTTAACGCTCTTACTGTCTTGGGATTTATGGTTTGTATCGCTGCAACGACCCTTCAGCTTATCGCAGACGTTCAGATGCACCGGTTCAGGCGCAGGAACGCCGGACAGAATCTGATTATACGCGACGGCTTATGGAAACACTCACGACACCCGAACTACCTCGGTGAAATCCTGATGTGGTGGGGGGTATATATTATGCTGCTCTCCTCGTCTCCGGGACTGTGGTTCTTATGCGTCGGACCTTTGGTAAATACGCTTATGTTCTTGATTGTGAGTATTCCCATGGCAGACAAACGCAACCGGGGGAAACGGCTGGGGTTTGACGAATATGTTCGTGAAACAAACAGTCTGTTGCCTTTCAGAGTTAAAAAAGGAGACAATCAATGCTGAATAATTTTTATTTATTTGGGCAAAATATTGATTTCGGCGCGGTAATGGGATATGTGATAAGACCGGTTGCAGTCATCGCCGCGGCAATCATTGTACGTATGATTGTAACGCATATCTTTCGCCTGCGGGCACGCAAGCCGAATACTCACATCATGACGGACCGGTTTCTGCGCCGTTGCTGCAATGTGGTGATTTATGTACTCGCCGTCGCGGCCGTCGCCTATAATATCCCCGGATTCCGCACATTGGCGACTTCGCTGTTAGCCGGTTCCGGTATCGTTGCAGTCGGTATCAGCTTGGCTGCTCAGGCATCGTTTTCCAACGTAATCAGCGGGGTGTTTTTGTTAATATCGCACCCATTTTCTGTGGGAGACCGGGTGCATATCCTTAATCCTGACATAACAGGGTTCATCGAAGACATCACTATGCGCCACACATTAATACGAACAATGACCAACGCGCGTGTTATCGTGCCTAACGGCGTTATGAACACGACGATTTTCGAAAATATTTCGGCGGTCGACGCACGCACGGTGCAGTTTATTGATTTGTTTTTGGATTTCAATCAGGATTTGAATATTGCACGGCATATTGTCAACGATGTCGTCTCAGCGCATCCCCTTCTTGTAGATATGCGCAAACCGGAAGATGTGAAGAAAGGAGTTCCGTTGGTAGCGGCGCAGGTAGTGGAGATGGGGCTTTTCGGTATCAGAATACAGGCTTCCGCCGCCGGCAAATCGGCGGGAGACGCTTTTACTCTCCGCTGCGAATGCCTTGCGGAGATCAAGCGCCGGTTCGACGAAGCCGGCATACGTTTAGCATATCAACCCAAACACACAGAAACAAATTGAAAGTTATACAAAGAAACACCTTTTCCTGATATAATAGAGTTGTTCAAGCTACTACTATATAGAAAGGAAAAGGTGTTTTCAATGGCAAACCAAACAAACAGTCTGGCGCACACGAAATGGATGTGCAAATGCCATATCGTGTTTTACTCCTAAGTATAGACGAAAAATCGTATATATTCAATACAAAGAGAGTCTGAGAGACATACCCAAACAGTTGTGCAGTTACAAGAGAGTGGAAATAATCGAGGGCAATCTAAGGGCTGACCATGTACATATGCTGGTGAGCATACCTCCGAAGTTAAGTGTATCAAGTTCAGATGATGTTCGACAAACATGCAAATCTGAAGTACAAGTTCGGAAACCGGAATTTCTGGGCGGAGGGTTACTACGTAAGTACGGTAGGACTGAATGAAGCGACCATAAAATGGATTAAGTTATATAGTTATGTTATTAATTATTCGGCACATCGGCACTTGTTTAATATACAAATTAATATTCTTGAAATTTCGTGTAATTCGTACCGTCGCCAATAAATTGCAAAACCTTCCTGCTTGATTTGGAAGTTGAATCAAATGTCGGATCGATTCGTTCGAATTTTCTGCCGTCGAATTTCATTTCGTTTATTTTGAACCATCCGCCTTCGTCTTTCAGGTAGAATTCATTCCATGCGTGGTATTCGTTGTCCGGCTTCACATAACCCGTGACGAGTTTCGCCGGCACATCAACGGAGCGTAGCATCGCTGCAAATACCGCCGCGTAATCGAAGCATATGCCCTTTCCAATATCCACTATAGCGTCCACCGACGGCAGATAGCTGCTCTGCACTGTGTCCGCTTTATGCATGTCGTATTCTAAACCGTGTATCACAAATTTGTATATTTCCTCAACTTTTTCAAGCTCGTTTAAACAATCTTTAGTCAGGTCTGCCGCTATTTTTGTTATCTTTGATTCATCGCTGTAATTTACGTACTGATTGGGATTGAGAAACGGCGCGTTTACGTCGGAAAGTTTAACGCTGTATCTGCCTGTCATTCCCAGTGAGTACCTCGATCCCGTCGCCTGAAACCATATTTTCACTATGTATTCGCCGTCGCCCATCTGCAGCGGGTATATTTCGGCTGTCGTGTTATTTTGCAGATTATATGCATATGTCTGACTGTTTTCTTCATTTTTTGAGATAGTTACTTTGACCCTCTTGTCTGATTCTGAAACCATATTTATCCTAACTGTTCCGGTGGTGTTGGAATCTGTAAAATCTATTTTCGCCTTCCCATTTGTGAACACAGTTTCTGATGCTTCTGCTGAAACTGTCAGCGCGGGGAAAAGTTTGAAAAGTAAAATTATTAGAAATATTGAAGTTATAATGTGCATTAATTTCATGGTGAAACCTCCTCTTGCGTTTTATATAATTTACACCACATTATTTTCATTTATTTTAGGTTCACTGTATGCTTTTATTATAACCTATAAAGAACCTTTAATGTCAACAGATTTCGACATTTTTCCATAAAAATTTGTAATTTACATTATGATAATGTGGAAAAGTCTGGTTTTACCAAGTATTTTTTAATAAAAAAATCTCTGAAAATTTACTTTTTCAGTATAATTTCAGGGCGAAATTTCTATTTTTGGGAATAATTTTGAGGGTAAATATATTTTTTATTTCAAGGTACTTCAATGCTTAAAATATTTCAGGAAATATCCATTTTAAGTACTAATAACATTGCTTCAGCATATGAATGAAAAGAATAAATAGTATAATTATTCATAAAAAGAATGTATAATAAAAACAGTCCAGAGTTGAGAAACAACGCGGAATATTTATTGTAGTATTTCATTACTTTTTCAAGAAAAGTTTCAAAATACAGATAACCATTTTATGAAAGGCGCATTAAACATGATAAAAAGAATAATTTTCTTTATTTCAATTTCGATAATTTTAATTTGTTTTAGTTCATGCAAAAGCGAAGAGAATGTAAAAATTGATAATACTGCAGAAATTACATCAATCGCAACAACGATACAGACGGAAACAACGCCGTCGGAAACGGAGAAAAGCACGATGGAAGAAACACCGAAAATAATCGAACATAACCCTGTATTTCCATCAAAAGAACAGGCAGCTCCCGCATATGCGCTCCCCGCTCTCACGGGCGAATACTTCACGCAAATGCCTATAATCAGCGCGGCTCTGCGCGAGAAAGGCTATTTCGGAGGCGAGGGCGGCCAATGGGAAGTATCGATAGCCTGCGACCCTGTAGAGGGCAGCCTAATATTCTGCGGAACTGATGTGGGCGGAATTTACCGCAGCGTTGACGGCGGCGAAATGTGGGAGCCGGCAAATTCGGGAATGCACTCCAGAGGATGCTGCACTTTCGCTATCGACCCCAACAATATAAACAACGTACTTGCCGTTGGCGCGAATTCCGGCTACAGCGACTCAAACGGAATATACTTATCGACTGACAGAGGCGAAACATGGACGCAGGCGTATCCAGCAGCCATATGCGGCTACCGCGATTTCAGGGAGCAAATTGCGTTCGACCCGTCCAGCTATGACGCAGAAAAAGGGGGAAGCATGATTGCATATTGGAGTCCCGGCGTAGATAAAGATAACTATCAGGCATGGGGTAACAGGGATATACTCCCTTATTTATATAAATCGGTTGATGGCGGTAAATCGTGGAAAATCGTGAATAAAACAGTCGGCTGGGATTCGATTGTAAAAGTACACCCGACAAAAGGGTATGTATATATAGCCAATGACAGCGGTTTTTATGTGAGTTATAACGAGGGTGCGGACTTTGAGAAAG
>WQYZ01000027.1 GCA_009780985.1 Oscillospiraceae bacterium
CTCCAACGGGTTGTTGACTTTTTGTATCAAGCTGGCTAATTAATTCTTTTAACTCATAAGAAAGATACAATGACAATTATTTTCTTGAAAAGACCGGCAAGACAGTTGATAAATTATGGGAAATGTATATAGACGCGAACAGAACAGATTTCTTTACTTGGATTGAAAAAAATATCAGTTTAACTGTACCGGACAATATAACCGATAGATTTAGAGCGGGTAAAATCGATAAAAACGACGATAATTATTTTATCGAAAAGACAGGCAAATCAATTGACGACTTGTGGGATATGTATCTGGACGCGAACAAATAATGCGCTCCCAGAAAATTAGCACACTCTGTGCAAGCCCTCTTTCGCAAAGAGGGTGGCACGCGAGAACCCATATATTCCATTACAAAATTACGTAAAACCCGCGTGACGGGTGTTTGCGTCCATCGCACCGACATCAGATTCGACAAAACACCCGTCGTCTGCGGACGGCACCCTCTTTACTAAAGAGGGCAAGGAGTTAGTTCACGGACAGATATATAAAAATTTTAAAATATAAAAAAAGGAGCAGTTACAAATGCAAATGAAAGATTTATTGGGAAACAAAAAAGCAGTCGCGCATATATGCCTTGTTGTCAACGACATCGAAAAAACATCGCAGGATTACGCCGATTTTTTCGGCATTGAAAAACCGTCGTGGTTTTGGGCTGGCGGCAAAGAGAAAGAGGGCACAATATATCGCGGCGAATCTACCGACGCCAAGGCAAAATTGGCGTTCCTTACTATCGATACGCTCACTATCGAGCTTATAGAGCCGGATAACGGTCCGAGCGTATGGCGCGAATTTTTAGACAAATACGGCGAGGGATTTCACCATATCGGATTTAACATCAACGGTATGGAAAAAACTTTATCGCTCATGGGAGAAAATAATATGCCGACGCTTCAAAGAGGCGGCAAAGAAAAAAGCGGCTGGTATTCATACGTGGATACGAGAGATACGCTGAAAGTAATGATTGAACTTTTAGAGGGATATTAAAAATGCTGACCGATATAATGTTATTGTCGTCCGGCATACACGGTCGCGAAATGGTCGAAATTATACGCCGAACCGGCAGTTACAGGCTCCTTGGTATTATTAGACGAGAAGAAACACAGGAGCAGACGTCGCCCGACGGAGTGCCGATTCTCGGCGGACCGTCGGCATTGCCGCGCTTTCCGGATACAGCGTTGATTCACGATAACGAGTGGACTTATAATTCAGATGTTTTGGATATTTCCAAACGGTTGATAACTTTGATTGACCCGACATCTTTTGTACATCCGTCGTCTGTTATCAGTCGCGGTTGCGTGATTTACCCGAATTGTTTTATTGGCGCAGAAGCGGCACTCGGCGAAAGCTGTTTCCTGCTTTCAGGCGCAGTGGTAAACCATAACTGCGTTGTCGGCAAACGTGTCGTTATGGCGACGGGAGCGCATTTAGCCGGCAGTGTGCGGGTAGACGATAACGCCTACATAGGTCAGGACGCGACAGTGCGTCAGAATTTATCCATCGGCGGCGGCGCGTTAATCGGCATGGGAGCAGTCGTCATAAAATCTGTGCCGGGAAACGCGGTTATGGGCGGCAATCCGGCAAAACTGATCAGAATGAAATAATTTTATATCTTTTTTGCAAATATCTCCCTTAAACTTTCCGTATACGGCGGACGGGCAATTCCGTATTCGGTAATAATAGCGGTAATCAATTCGTTGTCCGCAAAATCGAACGCGGGATTATATACTTTTACGCCCTCCGGCGCCATGCGCTTTTTATACCACATTTCTGTAACTTCGTGCGCCGGACGCTCCTCAATCGGGATATCCTCGCCTTTTTCTATGCTCATATCTATCGTGGAAGTAGGCGCGCAGACATAAAACGGTATGCCGTAATATTTCGCCAATATCGCCACGCCGGACGTCCCTATCTTGTTGCATGCGTCGCCGTTCGCCGCGACCCGGTCGCACCCTACGAATATTGCCTGCACCCACCCGTTTTTCATCACTTGGGACGCCATATTGTCGCATATAACGGTAGTATCTATGCCGTGCGAATGTAATTCAAACGCCGAAAGCCGCGCGCCTTGCAGTAATGGACGCGTTTCGTCAGTAAACACCTTGAACCTGTACCCTTTCTCATGTCCTATATGAACCGGAGCGAGGGCGGTTCCGTATTTTGCGGTGGCAAGCTGACCTGCGTTGCAGTGAGTCAGTATACCGTCGCCGTCTTTTATAAGGATTAACCCGTATTCGCCTATAGCTCTGCATACGCGTATATCTTCTTCTTTTATATTTATTGCCTCGTCATGCAGAAGAGATTTTATTCGCGCAATCGGCAGTGATTTGTTATTGAGAACAACTTTTTCCATGCGGTCAAGCGCCCAAAACAGGTTGACGGCGGTGGGACGCGAAGATGCAAGATAATCCTTCGCCGCTTTGAATCGCGTGTAAAATTCATCGAAAACCGGCGTATCAATAGCTTTCGCCGCGAGATAAACCCCGATAGCCGCCGCCACCCCGATAGCGGGCGCGCCGCGCACCTGCAATAAATATATCGCGTTCCAGATGTCTTTTTGCTCGGTCAATGACAGCGCTTCTATCTCATTCGGCAGTTTTGTCTGGTTCAATATAACAAGCGCGCTTTTAGCGTCGTCTAAATCGACTGTTTCATAATTCATTATATTATCGCTCATGCGTTTTCCCCCGTTTCAGTTTCCATTCCGGTTTTTGCATTTTCTACGGCGCGCGTCAGCGCGGCGGCGAAATCTGCGCCGGTCATAAATTTTGTGCGGTTAATTATCAAATCTTTTGCACACAGAACATTTACGCGCTCCGCAAACGCGCGTTTCTTTTCGTCCGCGATTGACGTGACGTCTTTTACCTGAGCCATGCCTACGGTGCGCCGTATAAGTTCTGTGCCCGCATATCCCGCTGTGTCAGCTATTATACCGTCAAGATAATACTCTTTAAATCCCTCAGCTTTTGTCATAACGTCTGTTATACAATCGTCATAACAGGCAAGAAACTTTTCATTGAATTGGTCTATTACGTCGGCGACAGTTTTTAAAATCCAGCCGCAGAATTCTTTATTGCCTGCCGCGTTACCATTATCCCACGCAAAAAACAGGTTCGCGATGACATTGCCGATATCGTAGCCCATAGGACCGTAAAAAGCAAATTCCGGGTCGAATATGCGCGTGCCGTCTTTTTTAACAAATATAGAGCCTGTATGCAGGTCGCCGTGAATCAATGCCTGAGCGTTATTCATAAAATTGAATTTAAGTTTGGCTGTTTCAAAATGCAGTATTTTATCTTCATACAGTTCTTTTTTCATAAATTCAAAATTCGGGGCAAAAACTTTGTTGCGTCCGTTTATATCGTTGTACGGCTCGGTAAATACAAGGTCTTCCGTTATCTCGCATAACTCAGGGTTTATAAAACTCTTGACGAGTTCTTTTTTCGCCTTATGCTCCATGATTATATCCGTTGTTCTGAGCAGAGTGTTTACCATATATGTAGTAATATCGTCGGCAAAACGCGGGAATATCTTATGTTCCATCAGCGCGTATCTCATAAGTTCATAATCCGACAGGTCTTCCATAGCGCAGGCGCACATAACAGTATCATAAAAATATATCTTCGGAACCAAGCCCGGCGCATATTCGTCCTGTAATTTTAAAATTTCGGATTCTATGCGATTTCGGTCTGTGGATATTTTCATATCCGCAGAGATGCGCAGTTCTGTTCCAGCCTGTTTTACGATAATTGATTTTCCGCTTGATTTTTCCTCAACTCGGAACACATAGTTCAGATTGCCGTCGCCTATCTCTTTAACCGCAAGTATGCCGTCATGCCAGAAATCTCCCATTTTCTCTTTTGCGTATTCGGCAACGTCTATTTCTTTCATAAGAAAGTATTTTTCAAATTTTGCATTTTTTATTCCGCATCCGGATACTACATCTTCGAGATTTGCGGCGTCCGGCACTCCGGCAGGTGTTCCTCCCGAAGTTACTCCCAGGCTTTCCCTTATTTTCAATAATTCCCCTATCTGTCCGAAACTTAATACGTTTGACTTGCCTATGTTGTTCATATATGTCAGTATTGTAGCGTAATTTTCCATAGCTTCCAAGCGGTAAAACGCCTCCGTAAGAGTTCTTCCCCACGACACTGCGCCGTGATTGCCGAGCAGCAGAGCGTTGTAATCCCTGCAGTACGGCGCGATTGAATCGGGTATGCCCTGCGAGCCGGGGGTTTCATAGTGCACGCACGGAACAACGCCGAGATTTACCACCGCTTCGGGATATATCGCTTTATCCAGCGCGATACCCGCAATCGCGAACGCTGTGCAGACAGGCGGGTGCGCGTGGGCGACGCCCATTACTTCCGGGTTCTCTTTATATATGCGTATGTGCATTTTTATCTCGGAGGACGGCAATAAATCCCCCGCGCTTATCACTGTGCCTTCAAGGCGCATTTTGACGAGCATTTCCTCCGTCATATAACCTTTTGACACTCCTGTGGGCGTCGTCCAGATTATATCGTCGTCAACCCGGCAGCTTATATTGCCGTCATTGGCGGCGACAAAATTTCTTATATACATTCTCTGTCCGATATCCAATATCATCTTTTTTGCCTCGGCATCGGTAGGATATATTTTCTTCATCATATTTTTCTCCAAATCTATAAAATTTTTTATTATTTATACAACGGATAACATGTGAAATAACTGCCAGTTTCAACTTCAAAATACGGCATATATACTATATTGTCACAGCCTTTGATATTATATGTCAGGGGCTTTTTATCTTTTACAAGCCACGATTTAAAGTCTTTCGGGTCGGGGCTCAGCCTGAAAAAATCAAGATAATTGCCGCCGCCGTTATTTCCGGTATTTTCTGTCTTGTCTTTTAATACGGCAGACATCAGAAGCGGTCCGTATTCAAGAGCATATCTGTCAAAACCTTCAACCTGTTCAACCCCTGTGTATTTTATAAGATTCCACTTGAAGCGCAGTTCAAATTCTATAGTATTATCTGCTTTATCCGCTCCGCTTTCCCAAATTTTCTCTATACAAAAATATGTGCCGGGTTTTCCACAGTATTTTTCGCTCCCGTTCATAACCTCGACGTCCCCGTCAGCCCATGACGGCATGCGCAGCATAACCTTGAATTTCTCGCTCTTTTCACACGATATATTTACAGTCACTTTGCCATTGTACGGCATATCTGATATTTGCGTGATATTTACGGTATTGTTTTCACGCTCCCACGTAAATTCGGACGAACTATATATGTCTAAATAAACGGAGTCTTCGTTTACAGAATATAAAAATTCAGGAAGCATACCGAAAAGCCGCGTCCCTACCCCGCAGCAACAGTGCACAAGCCCGCCGTGCGTATGACCGCCCGCGGCGCGTTCTCCCTCAAGCCATGCGAAATACCGTATAGCTTTATCGCCGTCCTGATTCGCTATGGCTATGTTGTACAGTGATTTTTCTATTTCGTTCACGTACTTTTCCTCGTCCGGGTACAGCCGGTGAAAACGCTGGTTCAGCCATATCCAGAACGCAGTACAGCACAGTTCGTTGTATGCTCTCGGAGGCGTAAGCCATGTGCAACCCGGCGTCGAAGTTTCAAATTCGCACATCACTATTCCGCCGCCCGCGTGCTGCCAGTCTTTTTTGTACGCCTCGTAAAAAGCATTCACCGCGTTGATATAATAGTAATTCCCCGTTGCTTTGTATAAATCGAGATAACCCTCGAACGCTTCTATTTCCGTTCCGTGCGGGTGCGGCTCGTATCCATGCTGACGGCGGGTTTGAACAACATCTTTTTCGCCCATGATATACTGCCCCAGACGCCATGTTTCCTCATAATATTTCTGCGTTATCTCAATGTCTTTTTTACTCCCGAATGGTGTGTTGTACACAAACGGACTGCACACAACTCCCTGAAAAGCGAGGCTGAGATATTTTATAACAGGCAAATCCCCGCACTCATTATTGAACCAGTTCTGCCAGCTTTTCAGCAGTATTCCTGCGTCTTTGTTTCCCGAAAGGTATGCGGCATACAATCCGTATGTAACCCAGATGCGCACATAATGCGGATATTCTTTTGTCGCGAACAGTTCCCGCTCGATAGCCATGATATAGCCGTCATTGTCTCCGCAGTCTTTTATTTCGGATATGATAAAATCCACAATTTTGCGTAATTTTTCGTCATTAGTCCACCTCAAGGCGTTTCCGGCTCCCATTAGTATAAGCCCCGCGGTCTGACCGTGAAGATTATCTTCGAAATGCCCATGGTACGGCTCTCCCGGGGCGTATTTCCCCGCGCGTTTCCTGAACCAGTACAATGCGGAATCAATATTTATAGTCTGCAAATATTTTATGTTGTTTTCAAAAACACGGCTGAATAAGCCGGCGTTGAGTTTTACTCCGTTTAATGGAGTGAAGATTTTATCTTTGACTTTATTGTTTTCATTATTATTATAAATCTGCGGTTTCATAAATACATCATATCCCCTCATAATTTAATAATAAATATTATAGTATAAATAAAAAAAGAAATCAAGCAATTTATTGAAGTAAATGCAAAATTTACAAAAAGCAATTTAATTTGCCGGAAATATCATATATAATGTAACAAAATACGACAAAGGAGATTTTATATGAGTATCAGAAGTACCGCTAAAGCTGTCATAATAAAAGACGGGAAAATATTGTTAAACAAATGCCGCGACGCAAAGAACGGCGATTACTATTCGTTGCCTGGAGGCGGACAGCATCAGTATGAAACTTTGCATGAAGCATTAATCCGCGAATGTTTGGAAGAAACGGGATATACAGTAATTCCCGTAAGATTTGCGGCTCTATGCGAAGAAATCTGCATGAGTGAAGAATACAGGGAAAAATATCCTGAATATGCTCATAAAATGTATCACATTTTTATATGCGGATTGTCGGACGAAGATGTAAAAACGCCGACTGAAAAAGACGATATGCAGGAAAACAGCGAATGGATCGGAATAGATTCTTTAGAGGATATAAGAATTCTTCCAATAGTTTTAGGCAGCAATATTCGCGGCATAATTGACAATACCTCGCCATTTTTTTTAGGGTCGGAGCATATTGATTTTAACCACGGCTGAAAGTCTGTTGCAATTTGCATATATATTTTGATTAAAAGAAAAAATAAATGATAATGATGATGAGGAGGATTTTAATTATGTTATATATGCCATTTGATTCGTTATATCTTTACTTGGTATTGCCTGCGCTGATTTTTTCGATATGGGCGCAATCCAGAGTGACAGGCAGTTTTAAAAAATATTCTGCCCAAAGAACAGTAAACGGTATAACCGGAGCGGAAGCCGCGAGAGAGGTGTTGAGGAGAGCCGGAGTGTCCGACGTTCAAATCCAACGGGTGAGCGGAAATCTGACCGACAACTTCGATCCCCGAACCAACGTCATACGGTTGTCTGAGAAGGTATATGACGCGGCTTCCGTTGCCGCAGTCGGCGTGGCGGCTCATGAAGCGGGTCACGCGGTTCAATATGCCATCGGTTACAGCCCAATGAAAGTCCGTTCGGCAATCATCCCCGTTACAAATATCGGCTCGAAATTATCCATACCGCTTGTTCTGCTGGGAATTATATTCAGTATGCCGGGGCTTATAGATATAGGCATAATTCTGTTCGGCGCGGTAGTGGTATTTCAGTTGGTTACGCTGCCTGTGGAGTTTAACGCGTCGCGCCGCGCTATAGAAGTTTTAAGCGAATCAGGGTTATTAACCGGCGACGAATTGCCGTCCGCGAAGAAAGTGCTGTCGGCAGCCGCTCTGACTTATGTCGGCGCACTGGCTGTATCTCTGGCACAGCTCATACGTCTTATCGCTATTTCAAGAAACCGCCGGTGATATGAAATTCATTTAATCAGAAGCTATAATTTCAGAAAAATTCTTGACTTCGTTTGGAATAACGTGTATAATGTATGACAGAATATTACACGTTTAATTTATTAAATATTATTATAAGGATGGTGCGAATATGCAATCATTTGTATTTTACACCCCTACCGAAATCGTATTCGGCAAGGGCGAAGAAGAAAAAACAGGGCAGCTTGTCCGCAAACACGGCGGGAATAAAGTTTTTATAGTCTACGGCGGCGGAAGCGTCATAAAATCAGGCTTGATGAAAAAAATTACTGACCGGCTTGAAGCTGAAAATACGCAATATATCATGTTCGGCGGAGTACAGCCGAATCCGTTGCTTTCTCACGCAAGAGAAGGAGTAAAATCCGCCGTTGAATTCGGCGCGGATTTCATATTGGCAGTCGGCGGCGGAAGCGTAATCGACACAGCAAAAGCAATCGCGCACGGGACGAAGAATCCCGATATTGACATCTGGAAATTCTGGAAACGCGAAATTGAACTAACACAATCACTGCCTGTCGGGGTTGTGCTGACTATTTCTGCGGCGGGAAGCGAGACAAGCAATTCAGCTGTTTTGACAAACGCCGAGACAGGTGAAAAACGCGGACTCGGCACAGATTTCAACCGTCCGCGTTTTGCCGTAATGAATCCAGAACTGACGTACTCTGTGCCGAAGTTTCAGGTTGCCTGCGGGATTGCGGATATTATGATGCACACCATTGACCGTTATTTCGCGCAGCAGACAGGGGAAAACGAATTTACCGACGCCGTCGCCGAATCGCTTTTGCGAAATGTAATCAAAAACGGTCCGGTCGTTCTGCGCGAGCCGGCGAATTACGATGCGGTAAGCGAGGTTATGTGGTGCGGCAGCGTCACTCATAACGGTATGACAGGATTGGGGCGTCCTATGGACTTTTCCGTTCACCAGCTCGGGCATGAACTGAGCGGCAGGTTTGATGTGCCGCACGGCGCAAGTCTGTCAACTATGTGGGGTTCGTGGGCGCAATATGTGCGAAATATCAATCCGACGCGTTTTGCAAAGTACGCAAAAAATATCTGGGATGTATGCGAAAACGATACGGAAACGGCGGCAAATGCAGGTATTGCAAAGACTGTGGAATTTTTCAAGTCTATCGGTATGCCCACATGTTTTACCGAGCTCGGCATAGGCGTTCAGAGCGACAAAGTAATCGACGAAATGGCGGACAGCTGCGTATTCCACGGGAAACGGTTGGTGGGAAATTTCAAGCCGCTGGATAAAAACGACGTTGTCAATATATATAAATTAGCGAACAGGTAAGGATTTGACTGATTTTATTGGAACGCAGGTTATTTATATTATAGAGGTATTGTGAATGGCACTTATTGATTATATAATTTATGATGATATAAAAGATATTGCTGATGAAATATTTGAAAAAATAGCAAAGTTCAGGTGGAATATTGATGATGAAAAATTAAATAAAACAGTCAAATGGATGAAACAAAATAACTTTGGTGAAAATTTTGAAACTAAGTGGTTTTACGTCATTGCTTATTCAAATAATGAAATTGTCGGCTTTATTTATTTCATGAAAGATAAACAAAATATGTTTAGATGGTATTTAGGCGATTTAAGTGTTAATGAGTTATATCAAAGACAGGGAATTGCCGCAAACCTTATTCAAAACGGCATAGAAAAAATAAAAAATTACCAAGGAACAATCCTTCACACATATATAGAAAAAGATAATATTCCATCAATAAAACTACATGAAAAATTAGGTTTTTATCATTGTCTGACCTTCTTGCCTTTTATGGACATGATTTTTGATGAAAATATAACAATGTATGAACGAATATTATAAGTATTTTTTTCGTAATATCAATTAATAAAAAAGGAAAATTTATTATGAATCTTATAAACGATTTTGTTAAAGTTGAATTAGACAAATATTTACAATTTATCAAATTGATAGACGGCGTTAAAAAAATATATCTCTTTGGTTCTTACGCATATGGTGAACCTAATAAGGACAGCGATTTAGATTTAGCAGTAATAATATCCGATGATAAAGACCAACTTAAAACATCACACGCAATACACAAAGGGTTGGCGCTTCGGGTGATTCCATTAGATATGGTGGTAAATAAAGAATCTGATTTCGATTCTGCGAGTGAAAGGATAACTCTGCAAAATATTATTAAATTCAAGGGGGAATTGTTGTATGATGTCAAATGATTGTAAAGAAGCAACAGAACAAAGCAAAACGCTGTGGAATGATTTGGCAAATGATTGGGACGAAAGAATGGGCGAAAATGACAGCCGGCTTCACCGCGAAATTACCCACCCCGCCATTCTGAATCTGCTTAATCCCCAAACCGGAGAAAAAATATTGGACGCCGCCTGCGGGAACGGAAATCTTTCTCGTGTTATTGCAAAATTGGGGGTCAAGGTGACGGCTTTTGATTGCAGCCCGAATATGATAGAACACGCGAAAGAGCGTGCAAAGGATTTGCTTGAAAACATTGATTTTCACGTCGCCGATGCAACAAATTACGGCGAATTGATAAGGCTGAAAACAGATAAACCCTTTGATAAAGCGGTATCAAATATGGCGGTAATGGACATCGCGGATATAGAACCATTATTTCAAGCGGTATATGATATGCTTGTGCCAGAGGGGATATTTGTCTTTTCCGGCGTTCATCCTTGTTTTGACACACCGCATATGCGTAAAATTACCGAAATCGAAGATTGCGCCGGCAAACGCGACTTGCGTGTGGGAATACAAACATATGAATATATAAGACCGGAAATATATGAAATAACCGCATTTCCCGGAAACAATCAAAAGCAGCTTATTCAATTCCACCGCCCGCTCGGTATGATTTTGAATATGTGCTTCAAATGCGGATTTGTGCTTGACGGCATAGAAGAGCCAGTATTTGAAAAGCCGGAGAACGCTTTACAGTTCGACTGGTATGAGATACCGCCGTCTGTTATTATCCGGTTGAAAAAATTATAAAGGAGAAAAACTAAATGAAACTTAAATCAATAGAAACATTTTCAAGCCGTGACATTTGTTTTGTCCGCGTGACAGATTCGGACGGCGCGCAGGGCTGGGGCATGACCGCGCCGTTTGAGGCGGATATTACCGCGCAGATACTTCATCGGATTGCCGCAGGTATCGCGCTCGAACCGTTCGGGGATTACACAACTGTCGCAGACGAAATAATACGCCGGCAGTATAAATATCTCGGGAGCTTTCTCGCGCGCGCGGCGGCGGGAATCGATACCGCCCTGTGGGATTTGACCGCGAAGAAAAAAGGCGTGTCAGTCGCCGAAATGGCGGGTAAAAAACGGGATTACATAGATTTATATGCTTCCAGTATGAAGCGCGACCTGCCCGTTCAGGAAGAAGCCGACCGTTTAAGAGCAATACAGGATAAATTCGGGTACCGGGCAATAAAACTGCACCCCGGGATACCTGTCGGACGCGATAAAGACTTCTGGGAAAATCGCACAGAAGATATGGTCGTCGCAATGGTCAAAACAGCAAAACCCGACACGCATATTATCGTTGACGTAAACGGCAACTATTCTGTCGAACGCGCCGTAGAAATGGCAAAATTTCTGCACAGCCACGGCATAAAACTGTTTGAGGAGCCGTGCCCGTACTGGGAAATCGAAAAGACAAAAGCGGTGCGCGATGCCTGCGTAGAAATAGGAATCCCCGTCGCCGGCGGCGAACAGGATTATATCGATACAATGTGGGAGCGTATGCTCGACCGGCGCGTTATGGATGTGTGTCAGCCTGATTTACTTTACATAGGCGGTTTCTCCCGCGCATTGCGGATTGCGCGTCACGCGGCGGGAAAAGGATTGCAGGTAACGCCGCATACGTCGAACCGCTCTCCGATACTCGTCATGGGATTGCATTTCATGGCTTGCATAGATACGCCGTATCCGTTTCTTGAATGCGGAATAGAAGACGATTTATGGGCGGTAAGCTGTTATGAGCCGCAGGTTGAAATCAAAGACGGGCGCGCCGCTGTTCCAACTGCCCCGGGCTGGGGATTTGAACCGGCGAAAGAATTTCTCGCCAAGTCGAGATATAATATAAGCAAATGAGAGACGAAAGCGGAATTATTTTTGATATAGACCATTTTGCGGTGCATGACGGTCCGGGCATACGGACGGTTATTTATCTCAAAGGCTGTCCGTTGAGATGCGTATGGTGCCACAGCCCCGAATCGCAGGCAAAAGAGCCGCAGCCTCTGCATATTAACGAAAAACAAACAATTTGCGGTAGAACTGTAAAAGCGTCGGAGGTTGTCGGCGAAGTCATTGAAGATAAAGTGTTCTTCGATTCCTCGGGCGGCGGAGTGACCCTTTCAGGCGGCGAAGTATTGTTCCAGCCGGAATTTGCAGAGGCTCTGCTTGCGCAGTTTCACGACGGCGGCATATACGCCGTTGTGGAAACGTCAGGCATGGGGAAATGGGAAAATCTTCGCAGTATTGCAAAATATACCGATATATTTTATTACGACGTAAAAACTCTTGACAACGAGAAACATATCATATATACAGGTGCGGGAAATAAAATAATATTGGACAACCTGAAAAAATTAGCGGAATATATGCCTGAAAAAATAGTATTGCGCGTGCCTCTCATACCTGGATATAACGATTCGGAGAGCGAAATAACGGAAATATATGTGTTGGCGCGGGAACTGTGTATTTACAGCATACATTTGCTGCGTTACAACACTTCCGCGCCCGCGAAATATCAATGGCTTGATTTGCCGTATCAGTTAGGCGAATTGAAACGACAGAGCAACGATTATGTGGAAAAACTCCGGGAAATTGCTCCGAAAGGGATAAATGTCACTGTGTTTTGAGAGGGTATGTTGTATTAATAAAAAATTTTATATTATCAATGAGGAGAAAAATATGGTAAGAAAATTTTGCCCAAAGTGTCGAACTATTCAAAATATGAATGTTTCTGATTTTAAAAAGATTGGAAAAGATAAAAATAACAAAGATATAGAAGTAATCATAAAAAGTTATCAATGTTCCGTTTGTCACATATTTGTGCAAAGCGAAGAAGACAAAGCTCCTATTGTCTAAAAACTTTTTATACCCGATTTATAAAAATATAATTTTCAGAAAGGAATGATTGATTGCATGTCGAAACGTATTGAAAATCTGAAGAAAAGCATACAGGCAAGTATGCTCCGCCCGAAAACTTGGCTGAGCGAAACGGAAAGCGTCTTTGAAAAATTCCCGGGGATAGAGGAAAAATCGCTGATAATCCGCAACGCCGAAGCCGTCCGCATAAAATTTTCTACTGTTCCCATGTGTATATGGGAGAGACAGCTTATCGCGGGAAGTATCGTCATACCCGCCAATGATGACGGCGAAAGCGACATTATCATCTCAGGCTCGCTGCCGGATTACGCCACTGCAGAGGAGAAAAAAGCAGCTTCTTTACAGGGACTTTCCGTAGGGTATATTGTAGGGCATATTGTCCCGTCATACCCTAAGCTGTTGAAGTACGGAACATCGGGAATAAAAAAAGACGCTATGGAACGTCTTGAAAAAGCCGCGTCTGAATCCAAAGCGTTTTATGAAGCCGTTGCAATCGTCATGGACGCTCTGGAAATCCTCGCGGGCAGATATTCGAAGTATTGCCGCGAACTTTCAAATAAAGAAATCGACCCTGTGAGAAAACACGAACTTTCGGAAATGGCGGCGGATTTGGCGTTCGCACCGAAAAATCCGCCGGAGACTTTCACTCAGGCGGTAACCTCGATATGGCTCACGCATTTCGCGTTCCAACTGACGGGAAATAATCTCGCCATAGGCAGGTTTGACCAGCATGTGTGGCAGTATCTCAAAAGCGACCTCGAAAACGGGCGTATCAATATGGAAAAAGCTCAGGAAATAGTGACGTGCTTCTTTCTTAAATTCAACGAAAGATCTATTGACAACAGTATCGTATATAAAAACACAAATTTTGAGGAAGAAAATAAGCGTAACGAGGCAAGTTGGGCGAAAAGGTCGCCTTTTGCGCACTCCACCCAAAGAAACAATGCCCGCGATAACGTGGACGCGACAAACCACTGGCTGCAGAATGTGATTATAGGCGGCGTAAATCCGCAGGACGGCAAAGACGCTTCAAATCCAGTCACATACATGTGCCTTGAAGCGTTCGATGTAAACCGTATGACGAACCCGTGCCTTACGTTGAGGCTTTTCTCCGGCACTCCCGAAGAACTTTACACAAAAGCCTGCGAAGTGCTTGTAAACGGCGGCGGATTGCCCGCGTTTTTCAATGATGAAGCGATTATTCCAGCTCTGACAAAATGGGGAATTTCTATAGAAGACGCGCGGGATTACACAAACGACGGGTGTTGGGAAATAATCATCGCGGGACGCAACGATTTTTATTTTGACAGGTTCAATATGCTCAGGTGTCTTGAATGGACTTTAAACAACGGAAAAAGCCGGATGGACGGGAAAAAAGAAGCTCCCGATTTCGGCGATCCATTGTCTTTTACCTCATATGAAAGTGTATATAACGCTTTCTTGCGGGAACTTGAATATGAAATAGACGGTTTAATGGAGAAAAATTGCAGGATTTTCGGCACAAGGGCAGCTATCGCTCCGGTTCCCCTGCTTTCGGCTCTGCTTGACGGACCTATGGAAAACGGCTTCGATATGACACATTCCGGAGCCAAATATATAACATATGGTCTTATCGCCGAAGGAGTTTCCCATGTTATTGATTCATTCGCGGCGATTAAGAAAACCTTGTTTGAGGACGGTGAAATAACTATGGAAGAATTGCTGACAGCATTGGACAATAATTTTGAGGGACACGATCATTTGCGGCAAAAATTGCTGTCCGCTCCCAAATACGGCAGAAATCAGAAAGAAGCTGACGAAATAGGAGCGCATATCATCAATGATTTTGCCGATAAAGTGGCAGAATTAAATAAAAAATATGACACTATGATATTTCTTCCGGGCGCGGGTACGTTTTCATGGTACATAGCCATAGGCGAGGGTTGCGCCGCCTCTCCCGACGGTCGCAAAAGCGGCGAACCCGTGAGCAGTAATCTGTCGCCATCCGCAGGCGCCGCCACACGCGGGGTGACGGGCGCAATTTTATCGCACGCTTCTTTTGATATGACTAATCTCCCTGTAGGTTCTCCCAACGATTTGCGCATAGCAGGCAGGCTCGTCGCGAACGCCGGCGAACTTACTCCCGAAGGACGCGCGCGGCTGACAGGACTTTTGAAATCGTTTGTCAATCTGCACGGGAACATGCTGACTTTATCGGTGGCGGATACTTCCGTTTTGCGCGAGGCGCAGAAAAAGCCCGAAAATTATAGGGATTTAAGAGTGCGTATGGGCGGCTGGTCGGCATATTTCATCATGCTGTCCGCAGAGCAGCAGGAACACCATATTATGAAACAGGAAGAACTCTCCTGAAAAAATTATAGTTTATTTATAAATATAATATTCAAAAAAAGAGAGGCGGCAAAACAAATTGAAAAAAAATAATTCAGACATATCTGTATCTTCAACCCGGTTATCATTCGGCAGAATGATGGCTTTTGCGGTCGGCGATATATTCGGGGGAGGTTCTTTCAATATAATAAACTTCCTCTACCCGGGGTTTTTGGCGCTTGCGGTCGGTTTATCCGCGCAGCTGGCGGGAGTCGTTATACTTGCAGCCCGGATTTTTGACGCTGTTTCGGATCCTGTTATGGGTTTTATATCCGACAGAATGCGGATTCGGTTCGGCACGCGGCGAGGCGTGCTGATTGTTTCCGCGCCGCTTATTGTGCTGGCAATGTTTCTGATGTTCTATCCCTATAAAAATCCCAGTACAACTGTCAGATTCTGGCAGGTTTTGATGTCGTATATCTTTTTCTACGCAGTGCAGACGTCGATTATGATACCTTACTTATCGCTTTCGAGCGAAATGACGGAAGATTACACCGAACGCGCCCGAATTACGTCGTTACGGTTGGGGTGCTCTATCTTCTCTTCCATAGTGTGCGTAGCGGTTCCCGGAATGATTGTCAGTCAATTTGACGGCAATACCGGATATATCGCCATGAGCTTGATTTTTGGCGTAGTTTTTATGATTTTTGTCGGAATTACCGGATTGTTTGCAAAAGAAGGAATCCCCGCGCCGAAAAAAGCAGAACCATTTGCCGTAAAGGACTTTATCAGACCGTTTAAAGTAAAACCGTTCCGGCAGTATCTGTATATTTTTATATGCTGTCAGATGACGATGGCGATTATGAGCGCGCTGTTTTTCTTCTATGTAGATTTCTATTTCTGCAGGGATATGACGGCGCAGGGAGAATCAAATATTGTAGGGCTGCTTGGCGCGGCTCTGATGTTCGGTATGCAGATTGTCGCATTGCCGGTTTATTTGGCGATGATTAAGAGAACTGGCAAAACGCTTGTATATATTGTTGGTTCTGTAATCTGGATAGTAGGCGCGCTTTTTCTGTTTATAATACCGGCTGGTTCAAATCCCGTAATTATTTACATACTGGCGGCGGTTTTGGGTTTCGGTATCAGCGGTCCGGGATTGATTCCGCACGCTGTTTTCGGCGACGTTGTGGACGTCGGGAATTTGCAGTTCGGAGTGCATACAGCCGGAGCGTTCAGCGGAATCGCGAATTTTACCAACAAAATTTCTCAGGCGATAGGTCTGGCGATTGTAATGGCTGTAATCGGCGCGGCTGGATTTGTCGAGCAGGATATAAGCGAGGGCGCGGCGAAAGTGACTTCCCAGCCCGTTTCTGCACAGACCGCGATAATTGCGGTAATGGCGTTGGCGCCGCTTGTATTTATGTCAGTCGGGATTTTTATCTGCACGCGGTACCGTCTCAACAAAGAAAGGCACGAGCAGGTGCTCGCCGCTCTCAAAGACGGCAGCGATGAAAAAAAGGCAGAAGTATTGAAATCGCTGTGATTGTTATGTAAATGGGAATAGTTTTATTAATGCAGAAAATTTATATTTTATTCGTATAACATACACGAATGGAGGAAAAAACTTGGCTGAACTTTGGGATATATTAGACGAAAACGGCAACGCAACAGGTCGCTTTCACGAGCGCGGCAAGCCCATGAACAAAGGCGAATATCACCTTGAGGTTTCTGTTTGGATTGAGAACGACGACGGCGAATACCTAATATCGCAAAGGTCGCCGAACAAGACGTTCCCAAATATGTGGGAATCTACGGGCGGAAATGCGGTTGCGGGCGATGACAGCCTGACTACGGCGTTGAAAGAAACAAAAGAGGAATTAGGCATTATTCTTGAGTCGCAGAACGGACGAATGATTCAACATCACTTACCGTGTAGCACCGTTGAATGTCACGGTTTGGTTGATGTTTGGTTATTTCGGCAAGATATAGACATATCAACCGTAATTCTTGCTCCTGATGAAACCTGCGGAGCAAAGTGGGCAAGCCGCTATGAAATTAACCGTATGATTGACGAGGGAACATTCATAACATCCGTGATATGGGAACTATACATACCACAGTAAATTAATATTGGGAGTGAACTTAGATGGCAAGGAAACCGGAGAATATTCATGTTTATTTATATAGAAAAAACGCCGGCAACGAAATTGAATATGCTATATTTCAACGGTCAGATGACCCTAATTGCTGGCAGGGTGTGTCGGGCGGAGTAGAAGACGGCGAAACAATCGAACAAGCGGCGTTAAGAGAATCGTTTGAGGAAGCAGGCACATCGTTGAGTGCGCCAATATACGGGCTGGATACGGTAAGCTACCTGCCCGCCGATATTTTTTCGGAGCATACTGCATGGGGAAAAGACATTGTCGTATGTCCGATGTACTTTTTCGCAATGTCGTTCGACGGAAACATAATCCTATCCTATGAGCATACAGAAGTTAGATGGCTCACCTATCAAGAAGCCTATAATCTTGTGTACTGGCATGACCAAAAGACCGCGCTTTGGGAATTGAATCAACGATTAGAAAGAGGAAACTTAATTCGTACAGCATAAGCATTTTCCTACAAAATATAAAATTTCTTGATTACTCCCCGCCGTGTCAAACCGTGGGATTGCACCTGCATATTTTTTTATCCCTATTCAAATTATTGATAAGATCAAATAAAAAAGCATACACAAGGTTTTTTCTTGATGTATGCGTTTTGTGTGTTTAAATGCGGGAGATGGGATTTGAACCCACACACCTGTTACAGTGCCAGAACCTGAATCTGGTGCGTCTGCCGTTCCGCCACTCCCGCGTTTACAAAAGTGGAACTGCGCGAAGTTCATTAAATGGTGCGAGAGACGGGACTTGAACCCGTATGTCAAAGACACACGCCCCTCAAACGTGCGTGTCTGCCAATTCCACCACTCTCGCATAACTTTTTATTTAAAACATACCCTTTGTCAACTATCAACTATTCTCTAAGGATAACATTAATATTATACACGCATATTTTATTTATGTCAAGAGAAATTTAAAACTTTTATAAAAAATTTATTTTTAAAAGTAACTATTCAAGTGGGATGAAAAAATAATTGACTAAACCCGCCAAATGAGGTATAATTTATGCATAAACAAAACAGACAAAAGCGGTAAGAGAAACGGGCAGCAGACAATACGGTAGAAATATTATAAATTCCGTGTAATCTCAGGTAAAAAGAGAAAATGATTTTTAAAAATATATTATTATAAAATATAAAATCGGAGGATAAATTTTATGAAAAGCGAAGCAAAATATATATGGTTCAGCGACGGCGACGCATCGAGAAATCCGTACGCGGCATTCAGAAAAACGTTTGAGATAAACGATAAAACAGAAATTAAAAACGCGGAGTTCAATATTTTCGCGGATACCAACTACAAGTTATATGTCAACGGGATTTTCGCCGGATTCGGTCCGGTCAGATTTGACCCAAGATTCCCGCAGTTCGACACATACGACTTAACTCCGTATCTGCAGAACGGCAATAATGTTATAGCTGTGCTCGCAAATTTTCACGGACATAAAACGTTTAAGAATGTGCCGAAAATCGCGGCAATTATTGCATGGGGAAATATAAGCGATATAGATTTGTCCACAAACGGCAAAAACTGGAAATGTGAGAGATACACAGCGTATTCGCGGTACACACCGAAACTGAGTTTTGCGTTAAACGCGCAGATTTTCTACGATCAAGCGAAATTCGACGAAAATTGGATAAATCCAGACTATGACGACCGTGAATGGCATAACGCCATCGAATTAAAAAATCAGGATTGTTTCGGCGAATTACGTCCAAGAGAAATTCCGTTTATGTCAATGAAAGATGTGCCGGTCAAAACCAAAACAAGGGTGTTACCGTTAAAACGCGACGAAGATTTATATTCTTTTCATATTGAACTGCCCTACACCCTCGACGTGACTAATCTGCAGACGGAATATAAAGACACCGTCGAATGGCGCACACATATACATTCGCTCTGCGAACAGAATATAACGGCGGCGGTTCTATACGAAACAATATCAGTGAACAATATTGTATGCGAGCCAAAATTTGAGGACGAATCTAAGCCTTTGCGATACAATTTTGTCATGCATTTAAACGAGGGCTGGAACGAAGTTTCCGGGAGCGTCAAAATCTATCAGGACATTTACGACTGCTATCTCGCGCTTCAGAAAAATAAAGATTTGATATTGTCCGCAGATAAAAATAAAGAAAGCCGGAAACTATTTAAATACACAAAAATAACGCGCAAAGACGCAGAAACGGAATGGGCATATTCTACAGATGCAGACAGAGCCGAAAGTCCTTGCCGCGAGGCAAGCTGGGATACTTACTGCGATTCGATAGAATCAATAGACCCGGATAAACTCAACGGGTTCACATTCAAAAAAAGCCTGTATCCCGACGGATTTACACTGATATTTGATATGGAATATATGCGCTTGGTATTTCCACAATTTATATTCAAAGGCATAAAAGGCGCGACGATTGATTTACTGTACAACGACAGGTATATGTCCGACAATAAACATATCAGACAGCAGTCATGGATTCCGCTCGGCGACAGGTTAGTATGTGATTATAACAGCGGTGTCATTGACTGGTCGCCAGTGCAGCCGAGAGGATTTAAATATCTGAATATAACCGTGAGAAATACGTCGGACGACGTGACCCTCGAAAAAATCGATTTTATATCGGCAAACTACCCTGTTGAAGAACGCGGCAGGTTTGAGTGCTCCGACCCTGCGTTGAATAATATCTGGAAAATGTGCGCTTTGACGCAGAAAACAAATATGGAAGACGCGTTCGACGACTGCGTCAACAGGGAAAGAGGGCTTTACGCTCTCGACACGCTTATACAGTATCATGTGAATTTGGCGTGTTACGGCGACCATAAACTGATGAAACGTTCGCTCGAACTATACGCGCAGTCAATACACCCAAACGGAATGTACAGATGTTTATATCCCAATACGGGAGATTATATACTGCCGGACTTTTGTCTTTATATAGTCGAGGGATTTTACAGTTATTATTTATATACCGAGGATAAAAAGTTAATCGAAACATGGTGGGACACGATTATAACAAATCTGAATGTATTCAACAGATTATCCGACGAACGCGAAGATTACCTGCTTTGCGCAGACCCGCCGGACAAATCAAATCCGAACGACAGACGCACCGGACATCTCGGCGACGGCGGATGTACAAACAACAAAGGCATAAACTGTATATTCACGTGTTTATATCTCATAGCTTTACGCGGGGCATACTTTTTAGCCGGGGCAATAGATAAAACAGACGACGCGAATAACATGAAAAAAAGAATAGACGTTTTGGAAAAGTCTATTCAAAAGTTTTGGAATGAAGAAAAAGGCTTGTTTGCGGACAATCTCGACATGAAAGATTTTTCCCCGCACGCCTCGCTGTTTGCAATCAGAGCGGGAGTTGTCGCTAATAAAAATGGGAAATTTGATAAACTCGATATAATACAAAAAAGTCTTGAACCTATGCTTACGCCGTTTTTCAAAAACGGATATGACCCGTCGAAAGGGGCTGCATTCACGACCAGTTACGGATATTATATGTTTGACAGTTTATATAAAGCCGGGATGTACAAAACTGCCGAAAACTGCATGAAAGAGGGTTGGGGGTGGTTTTTGGCAAAGGGACTTAAAACCACGCCTGAACATTTCAGTCTGGCGGAAAGCCAGTGCCACGCATGGACTTCAAGCCCGGCATATATTATGTCGAGATATATTCTGGGCGTGAATTTTGATATATCTACCGGCTTAAATTGTGTCATAATTGACGTAAAAACCGACAGCATAAAATGGGCAAAGGGAACGTTCCCTCACCCGTCCGGCGACATAGAAATAAGCTGGCATAAAGACGGCGGAACCGGAAAAATAATCTATGACAAAATCTCCGCGCCCGACGGCGTTGATGTGGAAATAAGACGAACATAAGAAGATATTGTAGGGGACGATGGTAATCGTCCCGCCGAATAACGGTTTATACGGTTCCGGGCGGATATGGAATCCGCCCCTACCCATTGATGAATAAATATTTATTATTCATACGCATAAAATTTCTCATACAGATTTTCGAGGTTCTTTTCGAGAATATCTTTTTCTACGTATATCTCGTTTAACTTGACGTAATCCGCTTCGATTTCGTCATCCTTTATCATGTAGTCAAGCTCTGCCAATCTTTTCTCAGTCTTTTTTATTTCTGCTTCCGTAGATTTTTTCTCGCGCTCCAATTGTTCCTGACGCCGCTTCAACTGTTTCTGCTGTTCCTGTTCTATAATCCTTTTCTCTTTTTCGAGGTCGGTATTATAATTTTGAGATAAGCCCGCTTCCGGATTTGACAGATAACTTCTCTTGTAATTTACATATTCTTCATATCCGTCTTTATAATCTATATATCCGTCGCACCCGTTGGGATTTTTCAGCTCCGGGTTTATTTCGAGTATTCGGGTAGACAGTTTTTTTATAAAATATCTGTCGTGGGACACGGCTATTATCGTGCCTTTGAAGTTCAGAAGCGCGGCTTCCAAAGCTTCCCGCGAATTTATGTCAAGATGATTTGTCGGCTCGTCTAAAATTAAAACGTTGGATTTTTTTAGAATCAACTTGGCGATAGTCAGTCTTGCTTTTTCCCCGCCGCTCAAAACGCTGACTTTTTTCTCTATATCGCCGTTTCTGAATAAAAATGCGGCAAGTATGTTGCGCACTTCGATCTGTTTCATGTCGTCGTAATCGTCCCACAGTTCGTCCAATACTGTGTTTTCGTCGTCCAAATCCTGATTTTCCTGGTCGTAATAACCGATTTTTACGTTATATCCGAAATAAAACCTGCCGGAATCCGCAGTCTGGTTTCCTGTGAGTATTTTTAAAAGCGTGGACTTTCCGCACCCGTTCGGTCCGATTATAAACATATTGTCGCGCTTTTTTACTTCGAACGACAGTTTTTCAAAAAGTTTTTTCGGAGGGAAAGATTTTGCAAGTTCTATGACTGACAAAACATCGTTGCCGGATTCTGTAACCCGTTCTTTTTTGTCTGTAAACTGCAATTTTATCTTGTCGGGGAGTTTATCGGGTTTTTCGACTTTTTCCATTTTATCGAGCATTTTCTGCTTGCTGAACGCCTGCCTCACAAGTTTATCGCGTCCCCAGCGTCTCAGCCGCTCAATCATTTCTTCCATGCGTTTTATTTCTCTCTGCTGCAATTCGTACTGATGCCGGCGTATTTCTCTGTCTTCGGCTTTTTTATTGACAAAATCAGTGTAATTGCCGTTATAACAGTATGCTCTCATATTCTCAAGTTCTATTATCTTTCCGGCGACATTGTCTAAAAAATACCGGTCGTGAGAAATCATAAGCACGGCTTTTCTATAACTTTTCAGATAGTTTTCAAGCCATTCTATACTTGAAACGTCCACATGATTTGTCGGCTCGTCCAATAATAAAATATCGGGTTCGGCGAGAAACAGTTTTATAAGCCCGACTCTGGTTTTCTGACCGCCGCTTAATGTGTGGATTCTTTGCTCCCAGCTTTCCGGAGGGAACCCGAGAGATTCGAGAGTGGACTTGGTTTTTCCCTCGTATTCGTAGCCTCCTTTGTCCGTATATTCGGCGATTAATTTCGAATGAGAATCCAAAAGTTTCTGCAAATATTCAAGTCCGCTGTTGTCGTTTTTTTCATGATGTTCGGCATTATATTCTTCAAGCTGCTTTTCTATGCCCGCTATTTTGTTCTCGAGAATTTTCAGGTGATTAAACACGCTGATTACTGAATTATACACGGTATCGTTTTCATTAAGCGCGGGGTCCTGGCGGAGTATTCCGACAGTCGCGTTTCTCATTATCGACACGCCGCCCCTGTCGCAGTTTATTTCGCCTGTTATAATTTTAAAAAGAGTGGTTTTCCCTGCGCCGTTCACACCTATAATGCCGATTTTATCATCATTTTGCGCGCTGAAAGACACGTCTTTTAATATTTCTTTTACTCCTATTGAAAAAGAGATGTTATCGCAATTTAATACAATCATTGTTTATAATACCTTTTATGAACTTGATAGAAAATGCTGACAAATTGAAAATTTGTCGGATTTTCAAAAAGTTCATTTTCAAAAAATAAAAGAGGGCGAAAAACCCTCTTTTTAATGAATTTCGCGCAGTTCCGTCTGCGGACGGAACAAGCAAAAATTCATTATAAACTAATCCGATTAATCGGAAATATACGGAATAAGCGCGATATATCTCGACCTCTTTACAGCGGTTGTGAGAAGTCTCTGATGTTTTGCGCAGTTGCCGGTTATGCGGCGGGGTAAAATTTTTGAACGCTCCGACAAAAATTTCTTTATTCTCGCCACGTCTTTATAATCTATATCATCAAGTTTTTCCGCGCAGAAAGCGCATACTTTTCTCTTTTTGCTCATACGCCGCATAGGGGCGTTACTATTACGGGAATTGTCTGTATTGTTACTTCTTTGTTCCCTTGTATCTCTCGGTTCTCTTTGCTCTCTTGGTTCTCTGTCCATTTATTAATAAAAAGCCTCCTTTTTTTCAATTATTTTTATTCTGATTAAAACGGCAAATCGTCGTCGGAACTGATTTCCTCAAATTTCGGGGCGGATTCATAGCTTGTGGAGTATGAAGAAGAACTTACAGAATTTGAATCCATTGCTGCGCCGCCCTCCGACGGATTTTTCGGTCCGACAAACGAGATTTCATCGGCTATGACTTCGACAGTGATGCGTTTTTTCCCTTCTTTATCTTCCCAGTTCCTCGACTGTATGGAACCGCATACCAATATCGACTTGCCTTTGTTAAAATATTTGGCGACAAATTCAGCCTGCGTTCTCCAGGCGACTATGTCTATAAAATCAGTTTGCTGAGCTTCTCCTGCTTTTACGAATCTGCGACCGACGGCAATTCTGAAAGAGCAGACGTTTACTCCGCTTGGAGTGGTTTTCAGTTCAGGATCGGCAACCATATTGCCTATCAGTATAACCTTATTAAAACTTGCCAACTTTTTAACCTCCCAATTAAAAATTTACAAATCTGCTTAATAAATTATTTATAAATTATTTTTTTACAATAATAGAACGCAGAATCGTATCCGTGATATTAAAGATACGACCAAGTTCTATGGGAAACTGAGGTTCAGAGCTGAAGTTAATTAAAACGTAATATCCCTCTTCAAAATCCTGAATAGGATATGCAAGTCTTTTTCTTCCCCATTCCGCCTTTTCAGTCACTGTTCCGTTTGCCGAAATCAAATCCGTAAACTTTGCTATAGCCGAATTTATGCCTTCATCGCCTATATCGGGGTTTACGATAAAAAGAGTTTCGTAATTGGAAATAACATTACCCATAGTGCAATACACCTCCTTATGGACATCAGACCCGATTTATATAAATATACTCGGGTAAGGAATAAAATTAAATATAGAGCCGGCTTACCGGCGACATTTTGAATATGCTCTAAAATTAAGAATTAAGAATTTTTAATTTTTTCAGTATATTTAAGAATATTATACAGCATCTGGCGTTTAATGTCAATAGAAAAACCGTAAAAAATAAAAAAATTTGCAATCAATTTGGTAAATATCCAAAAGATTAGAAAAAAAGAAAAAACAACTTGACTAAAACCACAATATGGGATATAATTTAAGCATAAAAAAGCAAGAGTGGTGATGGAAATTACTTAAAATTTTATAATGATATAATAAATTCAATTAATGAGAGGAAAATATGAAATATAAAAAAAATATCAATTTAGCCGTAATCGGCACGGGATTTATGGGAAGAACTCACAGTTATTCTGCGATTAATCTACCGTTTTTCTATGATAACCTGCCATTCAAGCCCGTTTTGCACACAATCTGTTCGAGAGATAAAGAAAAAGGAGAAACAATCAAAAATGACTGGGGATTTGCCTATTCGGAAACTAATATAGATGAAATACTCGCAAACAATGAAATCGACGTCATTGATATATGCACGCCGAATATTTATCATCTTGACGTTATATTAAAAGCTCTTGAAGCAGGCAAAAATATTTACTGCGAAAAACCGCTTGTCATATCGCATGAGCAGGCTAATAAAGTTATAAAAAAATTAGAGAGCGTGAAAAGTAAAAATATATGCGCCGTAGTTTTCCACAATAGATTTTCACCTGCCATTCTCCGCGCAAAACAATTAATTCAAGAGGGCAGAATCGGCAGGATAATCTCTTTTAGATGTTTATACCTGCACAATTCAAATATAGATTTAAATAAAAACGCCGGCTGGAAACAGGACATAAATATCGGAGGCGGCGGGGTTTTATTTGATTTGGGTTCTCACGCTATAGATTTGGTCAGATTTTTGTGCTGCGACACAAGCGATATTACCGGAATATTCGGGACGTCGCAGATTTTCTTCCCCGTAAGAAAAGGAAGAAACGGAGAAGAATGGCATACAAATGCAGATGAAGCGTTTTATATCACAGCTAAATTAAATAACGGCGCAGTCGGCACAATAGAGGCAAGCAAACTCGCAACCGGTACAAATTCGGATTTATCAATCGAAATATACAGCGAAAAAGGCGCGTTAAAATATTCTCTTATGCAGCCGAATTATTTGGATTTTTACGACAATATAAAACCCGACGGCGATTTCGGCGGGGAAAGAGGATTTACAAAAATAGAGTGCGTCCAGAGATACCAGAAACCCGGTAATGTATTTCCCGGAGGAAAATCGCCGGTAGGCTGGCTCAGATTTCATATGCACAGCTATTATTTATATCTTGAAAGCGTATATAACAATAAATTATCAGACTTACTGCCGTCTTTTTATGACGGCGCGGCTGTGCAGAATATAATGGAAAAAGCGTACCTATCGGATAAAAATGGTCGCTGGGAGACGATTTGAGTATTGATATGATAGAAATAATAGAAACGGAAGAAAAAATAAAAACCTGCTGTTTTACCGGTCACAGACCCAAAGCCCTGCCTTGGGATTCTGACGAAAGCGATACCCGCTGTGGTGCTTTTAAATCAAAAGTAAAATTTACCGTGGAAAACCTGATTGTCGAGAGAGGATATAACAAATTTATTTCAGGAATGGCGATGGGTGCAGATACGATATGCGCGGAAATTGTGCTTATGCTCAAAAATATATATCCGTATATAAAATTGGAGTGCGCGGTGCCGAATCATGCGTTCACCGACAACTGGGCGGTTGAGGATATCCGCCGTTACAGCAGTATTCTGACGAGGGCGGACCGCATAAAATTTGTGAGCGACAGCAGGATTTACAGCAAGCGCGATTTAATGCTCAGAAATATATATATGGTAGATTCTTCGGAACTTGTGATTGCGGCGTATATAGACGGTGAAACCGGCGGGACAAAGAACACTATAGATTACGCAGAATACAGACATAAAGAGGTTATAGTGATTGAGCCGTGAAATCATAAATTTTAAATGCGAATAACGATTTTATGAACAACGCAGAGAATTTTCACCAACGCCCTCTTTAGTAAAGAGGGTGGCACCGCCGGACAATGCGAAAATTCATAAAATTACGTTGGATGCGGTGACGGGTGTTTTGTGCCCCCTTGCACACGCAATATCAAGGGACACAAAACACCCGTCACGCGGATTGAATGTCATACGATAAATCTTCAATAACATCTCGCGTGCCACCCTCTTTACTACAGAGGGCAAAGAAAACAGTTCCGAGATAGGTCTAAAATACAAAAATAAAGGAGTTGGTTATGAATTTAGTGAAAATCAAGCGGATTGCATTTGATGAAATGTCTGAACAGGTTATGTGGAGCGGAGAAAAAGGCGGGAAATATTATCACGGCGAGCGCGTTGCAAAATTAGCGTTGACGCTGAAAAAGTACATATTGACGAATGATAACGGCGACCATGATGATATTATGACAGTTGCCGCGTGGTTTCATGACGTTGCGCACGGCGGTGATGACCACGCACTCGCGGGAGCGGAAAAAGCAAAAATTTTTCTGGCGGATTATTGCACCGAATATGAAATGCATGAAATATACGATATAATGTACCGGCACGACGACAGAATTTCTGACAGAGATTCTTTTTCAGTATATGCAAAATTTCAGCAGGACGCAGACCACCTCGACCATTTCGGCACACATAATATTTTTACGGACTTTTTATACGCGTCGATTGACGGCAGAAATATTGTTAAAGTAATAGAAAATATGAAAGAGTGGCAAAAATCGTTAGACACGAAATATGAAAATGAACTGAATTTTGATATAAGCAAAAAGATATACAGAGAGAAAATAAAATTTTTCCGCCTTTTTCTCGAACGGTTCAGCGTCGAGGGAACAGGCGGAATATGGAACGAAGAAATTATATGCGAGGGAAAAATTTAAATGATAAAACAAGAACACGAAAAAATACTGAAAAAAGTGCAGAAGCCCGCGCGTTACACCGGCGGGGAATACAACGAGATAATAAAAGACAAATCCAAAACCGACGTGCGGTTTGCCTTTGCTTTCCCGGATATGTACGAAATTGGCATGTCTAATCTTGGCATAAAAATACTGTCCGGCGTTATAAATAATCTTGATTATGCGTGGTGTGAGAGAGTATATGCTCCGGCAAAAGATATGGCGGAACAGCTTACAGAAAATAATATTGATCTATACGCTCTCGAAAGCGGGGATTCTCTGCGGGAATTTGATTTTATCGGGTTCACTTTGCAGTATGAACTCTGCTACTCGAATGTTTTATATATGCTGAATCTGGCGCATATTCCTTTATTGGCAAGCGAGCGCGGCGAAGATTTCCCGATTATAATAGCGGGCGGACCGTGCACATATAATCCCGAACCTGTCGCGAATTTCTTCGATTTGTTCGTAATCGGCGAGGGTGAAGATGTTATCGTTGAGTTAATGGATTTATATCGCGAACATAAAAAAAATAAAGATTTCAACAAACAGAAATTTTTATCGGAATGCGCGAAAAAAATCGAGGGGATTTATGTGCCGTCTTTATACGACGTCGAGTATAAAATCGACGGGAAAATCAAATCTTTTACGCCGAAAGACGGCAATTTACCCATAGTCGTAACAAAACGCATAATCGCGGACTTTGACAGCGTTTATTTCCCGACAAATCCGGTTGTGCCGAATATCGATATTGTTCATGACAGAATAACCCTCGAAGTTTTCCGAGGTTGTATACGAGGGTGCAGGTTTTGTCAGGCGGGATTTGTTTACAGACCGACCCGCGAGCGTTCGGCTGAAAAATTAAATCAAATCGCGCTTGAATCTTACAAAAATACGGGATATAACGAAATTTCCCTCGCTTCTCTGTCAATCAGCGACTACACAGAGTTATACGGTCTGACCGATAAACTCACAGACTGGACGGATAAATGCAGCGTGAATTTATCCTTGCCGTCAATGCGCATAGACGCTTTTACGCAGGAGCTATTAGACAAAACGTCGAGCGTCCGGCAAAGTACCCTGACTTTCGCGCCCGAAGCCAGTTCGCAGAGGCTGAGAGATATAATAAATAAAAATCTGACTGAACAGGATATAGAAGAAACGATAAAAATCGCGTTTAATTCGGGCAGAAGCAGTATAAAATTATATTTTATGCTCGGACTTCCCGGGGAAACCGACGAAGATATAATAGAAATAGCGAATCTTGCAAAAAAAACCGTAGGTTTATACTACAAGCGCGAAAATAAACAAAGAAACAAAGGTTTGACTGTGACAATCAGTGTCGCTTCGTTTGTGCCAAAATGCCATACGCCGTTTTGTTTTGAGAGGCAAAATTCATATGACGAACTGATACGCAAACAGAAACTGCTGAAAAGCGAAATCAACTCAAACAAAATAAAATACAATTATCACGACGCAAAAATTTCCAAACTTGAAGCCGTATTTGCGAGAGGGGACAGAAAGCTGTCGAATGTTTTGCTTGAGGCTGTGAAACTCGGCGCATGTTTCGACGGCTGGGACGAATTGTTTGATTTTGAACTTTGGCAGAAAGCGTTTGAGAACTGCGGCTTAAAAATGGAGGATTACGCCGAGAGGGTATATTCATACGACGATGTTCTTCCGTGGGATTTTATAGACGTCGGCGTATCGAAAGAATTTTTTATCGAAGAACACAAAAAAGCAAAATCCGGCAAAGTCACGAATAACTGCCGCGAACAATGCATGTACTGCGGAGCAAGCGTTTTTATGTCAGATAAAAATAACGAGGGAGGCGAACGGTGTTGCTGTCCGAAAATATAAATTCTGCGAATTTATCATATAAAAATTTCAGAATAAAATTTGAGAAAACCGGCGTTGCTAAATATATATCGCATCTTGATTTAAACAGAATATTTTCGAGGGCGATTATAAGAGCAGAAATAAAAATCGCATACTCTGAGGGATTTAATCCCCACCCAAAAATAGCGTTTGTCTCGGCTCTGTCGCTTGGAACGGAAAGTTTCTGTGAATTTGTGGATATAAAAATTATCGATGTTGACAACGTTTCTGAATCCGACATATTTAACAAACTTAAAAATGTTTTCCCGTTGGGGATAAATATAAAAGAAGCATATGCCCCAAATTTGGACTTTAAATATATTGACAGTACAAGATTTTATATATTTGTGAAATCAAACGGTTTTGAAGCCGGCGAGTTGAACGAATTGTTTTCAGGGGACGTCTTCGTTGAAAAAAAACCGGGATTGAGTGTAAATTTAAAAGATTATATCTGCGAAATCGACGTGTCGCAGGATTACAATGAACTTCTGCTTGTTCCCATAAATTCGCCCACAGGCGAATTTGGTGGAACTGCGCGAAGTTCATTGAAGGAATATATAAAAATCGACGCTGTTGTAAAAACAAATCAAACGATGTTTCTAAACCCCGAAAATATAATCAAAGGCATAAACTCAAAATATAGCGCCGGAGATTATTTTATTCAAAAAGTAGAAATGTACGATAAAGATTTTAAAATTTTCAGATAGATGACCCTATCTTCTGTCTCAACGCCCGGAACGCTGAGTTTGTTAATTTTAACAAACAAGTATAGAATTTATTTCCGTATTTTGATATAATTACAAAAGTAAAAAAACTAAAAGATGGTAAGGATGGTGTGGGAATGGATAAGAAAATCGAACGGGTGGAACTGACTGTGTTAAATAACCCCGGCGTGTTAGGCAGAGTAATAATACATATACGGCATGAGGGCTGGAATATAAAACGACTGTTTGTCGATGAAACAGAAAGCGGCAATTTATCGAAGATGGAAATAGATATTGAGGGGACGCATACAAAATTAGCGCAGGTAATGGAACGCCTGTTAAGCCTTGACTGCGTTGTCAGCATAAATATGACGCAGAACGGAGAAAAAGTAGTAAAACAGCGGCATCAAAAAGAAACGGCAGATGTTTTGCCGGTGATCGCTGACGACAAAAAAGTTCACCCCAAGGAAAACGGAGTACACCGTATTCTGACAATCAATCCGGGATCAACGTCGACGAAGTTCGCAGTATATGACGACGAATCAGCCATATTCACACAGGTTATACGGCATGACAAGGATGATTTGTTACAGTATAAATCCATACTCGACCAAAGGAAATACCGAAAAGACTGTATACTTTCGTCTTTGGAGGAAGCGGGGATTGAGGAGCGGTCAATCGACGCCATTGCAGGACGCGGCGGATTACTGAAGCCGATCGAGAGCGGGACATATGTGATCAATAAGACGATGCTGGAGGATTTGCAGACTGCGACCGCTGCGATTCACGCGTCGGCACTGGGAGCGATAATAGCGTCGGAAATCGCCGGCGATTTTTCCATACCGGCTTATGTGGTTGACCCGATTGTTGTAGACGAGATGGACCGAAACGCCAAAATGACCGGAATGCCGGGAATAGAACGCTCAAGCGTATTTCACGCGCTGAACCAAAAAGCCATAGCGCGCCGCGTTGCGGAGAAAATCAATAAGCCGTACGAGAACGCGCGGTTTGTAGTCGCTCACCTCGGCGGAGGTATCACAGTTGGCGCTCACCGTTACGGGCGGGTAATCGATGTAAACGACGCGTTGTCCGGGGAGGGAGCGTTCACTCCGGAGAGGACTGGCGGGATTCCCGCTATACCGCTTATTAGAATGTGTTATTCGGGAGAGTATACAGAATCGGAAATGATAGACAAAGTATCGAAAAAGGGCGGTATGTTAGCCTATCTCGGGACAAACGACCTGCGCCTGGTACAGAAAATGATAAATGACGGCGATGAGTTCGCCGCGCTGGTCATGGACTCCATGGCATATCAAGTATCCAAGGAAATCGGCGCAATGACGGCGGTTTTGGAGGGGAAAGTAGACGCGATAATACTTACGGGAGGGCTTGCATACTCCAACCGCTTTACCGGAGCAATCAAACAGAGGGTAGACAATCTTGCGCCCGTGTACGTCTATGCCGGCGAAGATGAGATGTTCGCGCTCATGAGCGGCGTTTTAAGGGTGTTGAGGGGACAGGAAATTGCTTCCCGGTATGAATGACAAATCGGTGATTAATAATACTAAGAGATCACGAACCGGATTTTATGCCCATAGGGACAACAATAATGGTGTCCGATATATACGACGGTCACGATTAATCGTGACCCTACAATCGCCGTTTTATCGCAATATTTATTTTTAAATCGTGATTCGCATTTAAATTAAAAGAGGGAATCAAGTATGAGTAAAACAAATAAAAAGATAAACATTGCTCTTGTCGGGCTTGGGTTCGGCGGGGCTTTCGCAAAAATTTACAAGCATCACCCGAATGTTCA